>JACSRI010000047.1 GCA_014879845.1 Opitutaceae bacterium | reverse complement strand
CGCCGTCCTTGCCGCTGACCTGGGCGGTGTATTTTCCGGGCGGCAGTGTCGCGACGAGGGCGGAGTCGAGCGAGGCCTCGGCCAGGCCGAAGGCATAGACCTCGCGGAAGGCGAGCTTGAGGGCCTCTCCGTCGGGCGTGAACCAGTCGTCGTTTTCCGCGATCGTGCCGCTGTCGCCCACGAGGCGGAGCACCGGGTCGGCGAGGGTGCCGGACACGCCGAAGCGGTTGAGACCGGGGCCGACCGCGCGCACGAGCACGCGCTTGGGCCCGGAGCCCGTCACGACAAAGCCGGCGATGATGATATCGTCGCCCGTGCCCACCTCGGCGCGCGTGGAGAGGTTGGCCAGCACGACCTTGGTGAGATCCGGCGTATCCTCGAAGTGGTTGCGCACGCTCAGGTCGGCGTCGAGGAGCGTGAAGTGCGGCCGGCCGGCCTTGTTCGTCACGAGGACCAGCCTGTCGCTCCCGGCGGCGAGCAGGCGCGCTGCACGCCCCTGCAGGGGCAGGGTGGCGTCGACCGTACCCGCCGAGTCGAGGCGGCGTATTTCGAGTCCGGCAGCCGAATCGCCGATCACATAGAGTTGATCGCGGAACCATGCGGCATCGTTGAAAGGAGCGACGGTCGGCCCCGTGGCCGTCGCCGCCCGCGCGTCGAGAATCCGCCCGTTGTGTGTGGCGTAGGTCAGGCCGTCGGGTGCGACGCGCAACAGCGGGTCCCAGCTCCCGAGGTAGGGCACCTGCGCGATCGTGGTGGTGAGCGCGCCCCAATGGAGATCCGCGGTCACGGGCAGTGACATGATGGAGCTGGACGAACTGGTGGCCTCGACGAAGTGGAAGCTCCCGGTGGCCGGGCTCCACTGCAGGTCAGTGGCCTGGTGGGTATTCCACGCGAGCGCGACGATTTCTCCGTGATGGCCCAACAGGGCAAGCCGCTGGTCCGTGTAGTCGACCTTCGCGGCGGCGAGTGCGAGATGGGAGGATGTCGCCGCCATGGTCCCGATTGGCCACAGGGAGGCACCGATCGAGTGAGCGATCTTCGCGCCATCGAGGTCGACGGCGACCAGGCTCTGATCCGCGTAGCCGACGACGACGGTGTTGGACTCCGGGATACACGCGAGGTGGTTGGGGTGGCCGCCGACATGAATCGCGTCGGTGTAGCGTTGCTCACGCACGTTCCATCGGAAGAGCGCGCCGTGCCATCGGCTGAGCAGGAGCACGTTTCCTTCCCGGTCGGGCGTGATCGCGTCCGGGAGGAAGGCCAGTGTGGCTGGATCGGGCGCCGGGACCGGAGCTTCGAGCGCGGGCTCGACCAGGGGCACGCGCTCCGAGCCAATGGTCCTGTCCGCACCGGTGAGCAGCGACAGGGCCACAGCCTCCTCGCCATCTACGACCACCAGACGCGGGGACGAGGCCAGGCTGATGCGGCGCGTCCGCGCGAGCGTGTCGTCGTAGATCGAGATCTCGCTTCCGCGCAACGCGACGAGCCGTCCGTCCGAGGCGAAGTCGATCGAGTCCGCGGGCGCGCCAAGCGAGCCGGACAGGGTGAGCGATCCCGTATGCCAGGCTGCACCGCTGTCATCGATGACCCAGGATGTACCCGGAAACACATGGAGCCGCGAGGTGGAGGCGGCAAAGGCGCCCTGGCTCGAGGTCGTCAGCGAACCCAGCGAGCCGTCCGGCGCTAGTGCTAAGGCGATCGTTCCACGCGGTGATGTGGTGGGTGACGACCCCGCGATGCTGGCGAAGACCCGGCTTGTGGTCGTGTCGAAGGCGAGCGCGGCGCTCGCCTCCGTGAGATAGGGCGACAGCCCGGTGACGGTCCCGTCGGCCAGGCGCAGGCAGGCGAGGCGCGACTTGCCGGATTGGCTGCCGAGGGCGAGGTTGAGCAGCAGGTGGTCGGGTGTCGCGAGCATGCGAGTGACCCTGCCTTCCAGGGAGGCGAAGGGCATCACATCGGTTCCGTCGTGGTTCATTCGGACGACATCGGGCCCGAAGGCGACGTAGAGGTGCGTGGCCGTCGCGGTGGTGGCAGTCGCCGTGTTCGAGAGTGGGATCGGCGCGGTTTCCATGTCGGTCTCAAGATCGAAGCGATCGATCCGGGCGGCCGTCGAGTTGAGCAGGAAGACGAGATGTCCAGACCGGGCCGAGTCCGTCCAGCCGCTCGTCTCAACGGATCTCGGGCTGATCCTGACGAATGCGGCCGTGGAAGTTACGCTTCCGACCGCATTCGAAATGGTCGCCATGTATTCTCCAGTCTGCGGCGGAGGCAGGGCGTGGATCTCGAGTTTGGGGCTGGTCGCACCCGGCAGGGCGACGCCATTGCGGTACCATTGACAGGTGAACGCCCCGACATAGTCGGGCTGAGTGACATCGAGGGCGTAGTAGTAACCTTCCACGCCGTCGATATTTGCGAGACGGATGGGGACGGGCGGCAGGCCGTTCAGTACTGTGAGCACGGCGGCTTCGCTCGCCGTGGAGCCGTAGGCGTTGGACACCTCGATGTGGTAGGCGCCGCCGTCGGCCACCGCGGCCTCTGGGATCACATGGAGGGAGCCGGCGCCGCCGGAGATGGGTTGGCCGTCCTTGAACCATTGAAACGTCATGGGGGCCGGACCCACGGTGTTGACGGTGAATTCCACGCGTTGACCCGGCCCGGCGAACAGGCTGGAGGGATGCTGCGTGATGCGGGGCGGTCCGGGTGGGCGTACGGTCACCCGGGCTGATCGACTCGACGCCGAGCCGGCCGAGTTGGTGGCGACCATCGTGTAGAGGCCGCTATCCGAGTCGCTCGCAGACCAGAGCGAGAACGAGGTTGAGCCCGAGGAGGGCAGCGGGAGTCCGTCCTTGAACCACTGATACGACATGGGCAGGACGCTCGAGGCCCCGGCAGAGAGCCAGAAACCAAGGCCCTGGAAGACCTCGGTGTCGACGGGATGCCCGGTGATGACCGGGGGTTCGGCCGGGACGATCGTCACGGTGGCGGCCTCGCTCAGGGTCGTGCCCGCGGGATTGGTGGCCGCGAGGTGGTAGCTGCCGCTCTGGCTCTCGGTGATGGCGCCAAGGGAGATTTCGTAACTCGTCGCACCTGGTATCGCCAAGCCGTTGCGGTACCACTGGTAGGTCGGGGGCACGGCGCTCGAGACCCAGGCGTTGAGTCTGTAGTCGCCCCCCTTCTGCGCCTGGATCGAAGTCGGCTGCCGCAGGAAGACCGGCGGCTTGAGCGGCACGACTTTGATCGTGGCCGTCTGGCTCAATGTCGTGCCCGCGCGGTTGGTCGCGAGGGCGCGGTAGATGCCGGCGGAGTCCGCCTTGATGCCTGGAATGTAGAGCGACTTCGAGGTGGCGCCGGGGATGACGGTGCCGTCCCGTGTCCACTGGATGGTGTGGTTGACGCTGCTCACCACTTCCACGCTGAGGCTGAGGGTCTCGCCGATCTCCACCACCGCGCTTCGCGGATGAAGCACAAATCGCGGCGGGCTCGTGGGAACGACCGTCAGCACGGCCGGATTGCTCGAGACCGATCCGGCCGGATTGGTCGCGGTCATGACATAGGTTCCCGCGGCGTCTTCGGTGACGGGTGAAAAGACCAGCATCGAACTGGTCGCGCCCGGGATGATCACGCCATCCTTGCTCCAGCTGACGGTGGCGGGCGACGCGCTCTTGATCGAGCACGAGAGCCTGGCCTCCGTGTGGGCTTCGACCGTCTGCGATTGCGGGTGG
>JACSRI010000182.1 GCA_014879845.1 Opitutaceae bacterium | reverse complement strand
GCGGCTCATGGCGCACGCCTCCGCACGAGACGCTCGCTCGTCCACAGCGCGAGAAACGCGAGTGCGACCGAGATGAGCAGCAGCCCGAGCGCGGCGTCGTCGCGCCCGAGCTGCACCTCGTGGTAGATGCCGAGGGCGAGCGTGATCGTCTTCCCGGGGATCATGCCGGCGATCATGATCGTCGCACCGAACTCGCCGAGCGCGCGGGCGAACGCCAGCACGCAGCCGGCGAGGATGCCGCGGCGCGCCAGCGGCAGCGTCACACTCCAGAAGGCATCCCACGGAGCGGCGCCGAGCGTGCGCGCCGTCTCCTCGAGGCGCGGGTTGATCTCCTCGAAGGCCACACGCGCGGCGCGCACGAGCATCGGAAGCGACATCACGGCGGTGGCGAGCACGACCGCCTTCCACGTGAAGACGATCTCCACGCCGAGCACCTGCTCGAAAAACCGGCCGAGCGGCCCGCGCCGCCCGAAGAGTTTCAGCAGGATCAGTCCGGTCGCGACCGGCGGGATGACCAGCGGCAGCGCGACCAGCGTCTCGACCACGACCTTGCCCGGCCACGCGCGCCGCGCCAGCAGCCAGCCGAGCGCGACCCCGGGCGGCACGATGAGCAACGTGCTCAGCAGCGCGACGCCGAGCGTGAAGGCGGTGATGTGAAGCAGGTCACCCACACCTCAATTCGGCGCGAGAAACCCGCATTTGGCAAACACCGCCTGCGCCTCGGTCCCACTCAGGAAGACCAGGAGCGCGCGGGCCGCGTCGGGCGAGGTCGAGTCCTTCACGACGGCAGCCGGATACGCGATCCGCGGCCCCTCGGCGCGCGGCACCTCGACCGCGATGCGCACCTTCTTCGAGACGAGCGCGTCGGTGCGGTAGACAAAGCCCGCGTCGGCATTGCCGGCCTCGACGGCGGCGAGCACGGCGCGGACGTTGTCCAGCGGCACGGACTTCGGTTGCACCGCCGCCCACAGGCCGAGTTTCTCGAGATGCGCTTTCGCGTAGGTTCCCGCCGGGACGATCGCGGGCTCCCCGATGGCGAGGCGCCGCACGGCGGAGCCGCTGAGGTCGGACAAGTCCGACACCGGCGCCCCACCCTCCGTGGAGACGATGAGCACGAGTGTATTTTCGACGAGGATGCGCCGCGTGTCGTCGAGCAGCAGGCCGGCGGCGGCGAGCTGGTCGACACGCAACTCATCGGCCGACACGATCACATCGGCCGGCGCACCTTCCTTGATCTGGCGCGCGAGAGCGCCGGAGGCGCCGAAATTGAAGACAAGCGTGTCGCCCGTCGCCCGGGCGTGCAGGGGCGCAATCTCGCGCAGCGCATCGGAGAGGCTGGCTGCCGCCAGGACGCGCAGCTCGGCCGCGCCGCTCGTGAACGCACAGACACCTGATGCGGCCACCAGGAAGAGACGAATGATCTTTTTCATGTCTCGCAAGTGACGAAACGCCTGCACCTAGAGCATCCGAATCGACAGTTCTCCAGCGCAGGCCCGCGCACGGTCGCGGGCCTCGTCGACCGTGTCGCCCGTCGCCACGGCCACGCCGAGGCGGCGGTGGCCGCGGCACTCGGGCTTGCCGAACCAGCGCACCTGCGACTCCGGCACCGCGAGCGCACGATCCAGTCCTGAGATTTCCGGCACGCCGTCACCATGGCCGAGCAGGGCCACGCTGAAACCCGGCCGCACCACGCGAATCGCCGGCACGGGCAGACCCAGGATGGCACGCGCATGCAGGGCAAACTCCGACCACGCCTGGCTGCCGAGTGTCACCAGGCCCGTGTCGTGCGGCCGCGGGCTGACCTCGCTGAAGATCACCTCCTCACCGCGCACAAAACACTCCACCCCAAAAATCCCCCAGCCGCCGAGCGCGCCGACGACTTTCTTCGCGATCTCCTCGGCGCGCGCGAGTGCCGCCGGCGACATCGCACACGGTTGCCAGCTCTCGCGGTAGTCGCCGTCGATCTGCACGTGGCCGACAGGCGGGCAGCACAACACGCCGTTGGCGGCCGAGACGGTCAGCATGGTGATCTCGTAGTCGAAGGAGACGAAACCTTCGACGATGCAGCGCCCGGCGCCGGCTCGGGCGCCATCCTGGGCGACCTGCCAGGCACGCGACATGTCGGCTGGCGTTTTCACCACGCTCTGGCCGTGGCCGCTCGAGGACATGATGGGCTTGAGCACGCAGGGATAGCCGAGTTCGCGGCCGGCGGTCTCAGCCTCAGCGGCGCTCCCGACAAAACGATACGGCGAGGTCGGTAGCCTCAACTCCTCGGCGGCGAGGCGCCGGATGCCCTCGCGGTTCATCGTGAGTTTCGCGGCACGCGCGGTCGGCACCACGCGCTGGCCCTGCGCCTCGAGTTCGACGAGCACGTCGGTGGCGATCGCCTCGATCTCGGGGACGATGAGATCGGGCTTTTCCGCCGCGATGACGCGGCGCAGCGACAGCGCATCCAGCATGGGAAAGACGTGGCTGCGATGCGCGACCTGCATCGCAGGCGCGTCCTGGTAGCGGTCGCACGCGATCACCTCGCAGCCGAGGCGCTGCAGTTCGATCGCGACCTCCTTGCCCAGCTCTCCGGAACCGAGCAGGAGGACGCGCGTCGCGCGGGCGGTCAGTGGCGTGCCGAGGATGCCGGGTGAAAACATGGCGGCGATTGTCACGCCCGCCGCGAGCGGCGCAACGAGGTTCGCACGCCCGATACCCGGCCTCCGCTCAGAACATGGAGCTCCCGTGGCTGACGTGCACGCCGTGGTCGCGCCCCGGCAGCTTCAGGGCTCGCCCGGTCGAACGAGGCTGCGACGTCGCGCCCCGGGTGGCCGACGCGTCGTGCATCGAGAGCGGAGGCAGCGGAGCCGACGACGTCCCCGCACCGCCGACGAAGGCGAGCAGCTCGCGCACGGACTCCTTGAGCGAATCGGCCTGCGCGCTGAGCTCCTCGGCGGCACTCGCACTCTCCTCGGCCGTGGCGGCCGAGCGCTGCGTCACCTGGTCCATCTGGCTGACTGCTGTCGTGATCTGCTCGATACCGCGGCTCTGCTCCTTCGAGGCGTTGGCGATCTGGGCCACGAGGTCGTCGACGTGCCGGGCCTTTTCCAGGATCTGCGTGAGGGCGGCGGCGACCTTGGCGCTGATGGCAACGCCATGCTGGCTCTTGCCGATCGAGTCCTCGATCTTCTCGGCGGTCTCGCGGGCGGCGCGGGCGCTGCGCTGCGCGAGGTTGCGCACCTCCTCGGCGACGACGGCGAAACCCATGCCCGCCTCCCCGGCCCGCGCGGCCTCGACCGCGGCGTTGAGCGCGAGGATGTTCGTCTGGAAGGCGATCTCGTCGATCGTCTTGATGATGTTGGCGATGTTGTCGCTCGAGGACTTGATCGCATCCATCGCGCGGGACATCTCGGCCATGTCGGTCGCGCCGGTGTCGGCGGCGGTGCGCGTCTGGTTGGCGAGTTCCTTGGCGGATTCGGCGCTCTCGGCGTTGCGTTTGGTCATGCTCGAGAGTTCCTCGAGCGACGCACTCGTCTCCTCGAGGGAGGCGGCCTGCTCGGTCGCGCCCTCGGCAAGGGTCTGGCCTGCCGAGGCGACCTCGGTCGAGGCGGAGGCCACATGCAGTGAACTGGTGTCGAGCAACGAGGCGAGGTCTCGCAGGCGGCGGTTGGTCGTGCGCACGATGGCGATCGCCGTGCCCAGACCGGTGACCAGCGCGATCAACAATCCCGTCACGATACCGGTGCGGGCGTTGGCCGCCGCTGCCATGATCTCTGCGCCGGCGGTGTCGCCCTCGGCCTTGTTCGCGTCCACGAGCGTGCGGATCGCCTTGTAATAGTCCGCGTAGGCGGGGTCGACCTTCGACGACAGGCTCGTCCAGAGTTCCTCCGTCGTGGCCTTGCCAACCTGCTGCATGAACTCCCGGCGTCGGTCCGCGTACACGGCGCGGGCGGCCTGCACGGCCTCGAACATGCGTCGATCCTCAGGACTGGTGATCGACTTCTCATACTCGGCATAGATCGCCGTCATGCGATCCGTGACGTCCTTCATGCGCGCCTGGATCGTGGCGCGTTCCTCGGCCGTGTCGACCAGGGCGAGGCGGTGCGTATTGAGAAAGTTGGTGAGATTGAGCGACTCGATCTGACCGACGAGATAGACACCGGGCAGATTCCGCTGCGTGATCGTCGCGGCATCGTGATGGATGCCGACCATCGTGATCACGGCGTAGAGTCCGATCGCAGCCGCGATGACGAGCAGGGCGGCGAAGCCAAAGATGATGCGTGTGCCTACGGTCCAGGATTTCATGAGCGAAAACAGAGAGAGACTCGAAACGGCGACGAGACCGCCGCGCCCTCACGGCGCGACACGACGTCCACCCCCATGCCAGTGGCATGATGCCCTCGCTGGCAGGTCCGCAGTCCTGTCCGGAAGGGCGGCCACACCCAGGGTGTGGCGACGAGACAACCTATCGGCCATTCCGGTGGAAACCGTAGCGCCCGGCCTCCAGTCGCCGGAGGCCTTCGCTTTTTTGAACTCCAGCGCAATCCGCTGAGCAGTGCGGCTAATCGCCCGCGTTTGCGCCGCCGGATGAGGCCCCGGTCGTCCCGATGGCAGGATCGCCGCCGGCGCGAAACCTCATGGGATCGATGCCGTGCTTGCGCACGCGCAGGCCCATCATGCGCTCGGTCAGCCCGAGCTGGCGCGCGGCCTTGGCCATGATGCCGCGGTGCGCCTTCAGCGCCTCGATGATCGTCTCGCGCTCCATCGCGCCGAGCGCGTCCTCAAGCGTGCCGGTGGCGGCGGTGTTCGAGGCCTCGCCGGTCTGGAGCGTGGGCGGAAGGTGATAGCCGTGGATCACGCCGTCCTGCGAGAGGAGCACGGCGCGTTCGACGATGTTCTCCAGTTCGCGCACATTGCCCGGCCAGTGGTAGGCCATGAGCATGTCGATGGCCGGCGTGGAGATGCGCACGACCTTCTTGCCGCACTGGCCGGAGTACTTCTCCAGGAAGAAGTCCGCCAGCTCCAGAATATCACTACGCCGCTCGCGCAGCGGCGGCACATAGACGGGAAAGACGTTGATGCGGTAGTAGAGATCGAGGCGGAACTTCCCGGCCTCGATCATCTCCTCGAGGTTGCGGTTGGTCGCGGCGATCACGCGCACATCCACGCGCAGGGTCTGCGCGCCGCCCACGCGCTCGAACATGCCCTCCTGCATGACGCGCAGGAGCTTGGCCTGCGTGGAGAGCGAGATCTCGCCGATCTCGTCGAGGAAGATCGTGCCGCTATTAGCGAGTTCGAAGCGACCCTTGCGCAACGAGAGTGCCCCCGTGAATGCACCCTTCTCGTGGCCGAACAGTTCGCTCTCGATGATGCTCTCCGGCAGCGCGGCACAATTGACTCGGACGTACGGTTTGTTCTTTCGGTTCGAACCCTGCCAGATCGCGGAGGCGACGCGCTCCTTGCCGACGCCAGTCTCGCCGCGGATGAGCACCGTGGTTTTGCTCTCCGCCACCTGGTCGACGTGGAAGTAGACCATGCGCATGGCCGAGCTGCGGCCGATCATGCCCTCGGGAATGAAGCTCTTCTTGATCTGCTCCTGCAGGCGCGCGTTCTCCTGGCGGAGGCTCTCGAGGCGCTCCTTGGCGACCTGCCTGAACCGCACGGCGAGGCCGACCTGGCCCGCGACGAGAACAAGGAACCGCTCGTCCACCTCGAGCGCGGCCGGCGAACCCGCCGGTCGCGTGAAGCTCAGCGTGCCCAGCACCTCCTGCGCATGCCGGATCGGCACGACGATGAGCGACTCGCCCGCCGCGATCGCCTCCGCAAGCAACTCGCGCTCGCCCGCCGTCCATGGTTCCGCGGACGCGGCATCCAGTCGCGCCAGCACGAGCGACTCACCCCGCGCCGCGACGCCGCCGCACAGACCCGAGCCGACCTTGCCGATCGGTCGATGCGCCCACTCCGCCCGCGGCTCCTCCGTCTCTTCGACCGTCACGTCTCCGGATTCCCGAGACACGATGGTGAGCAAGCCGCGTCGCAGGCCGCTCGCCTCGGTCACCTTGCGAAACATCGGCTGCATGGCCTCCCGGAGCTCGAAGCCCTGCGCGAGCGCAGCCGAGACTTCGTGCAGCACGGAAAACTCCCGCATCACCCGGCAGCCGCCGAGATTCACGGGAGCCGGACTGTCGTTTCGACCACAACGTTCACATTCTTCCACGGCGCCTACCCGAAAGCACCGCGGATGCCACGGCCCCATCCCGGTCAGGCATGCCTTGCCCGACTCGGTGCACCGATTGACCAACCTGCCGCCGGCGGTGACATCAGCCCTTGGTCACCTTGCGGTACTCGCGCGGTGCCCGCCCCATTACCCGCCGAAAACAGCGGGTAAAGTAGTACGGGTCATCGTACCCGACGATCGCAGCAATCTCGTTCACCGAGCGTGTGCTCGTGTCGAGCAGGCGGCAGGCGTGCTGCACGCGCAACCGGATGAGGTAATCGATCGGGGCAAACCCCGTGTACTCGCGAAAGAGACAGGAGTAGTGCGCCGGTGAGAGCCCAGCCGCTGCCGCGAGTTCGGTGAGCCGCCGCGGCCGCACCCAGTCCCGGCGAAGCCCTTCCACCGACGCCACCACGCGCTCGCGCGCCGAGCGCGCACCGCCCGCGGCCGCGAGGATGCGCGCGATCTCCGCCAGCGACGCGCGCAGCGCCGCCGCCGCGCCGGCGAGGTCGCGCAGGGCATACCCGCGCTCGAGTGCGGCGTGCACGCGATCGAGCGCGACCTCGTCGAGACGATCCGGTGGGATCGCCACAACGCCGCCGGTGCCCGCGACCGCAGCGCCAAAGGCGAGTTCGGCCCAGGCCGCAGCCTCGTCGCCGGAAAAGTGGGTCCAGACGATCGTCCATGGATCCGTCTCCTCGGCCGCGTAGGCGTGCCCACGCCCGGCCGGCAGCAGCGCACAACTCCCGGCCGTCATCGGGCGCGACTCGCCCGCGAGCCGCACCCAGCCCGAACCGCGCAGGCAAAGGATGACCAGGTGCGTCGGGGCCCCGGATTTTCTCTCGACGAAGTGCCCGGCCGCCTCCGGGTAGTATCCGGCGTCGGTGACGAACAACCCATGGAGCAGCGGATGCTCGCGCTGCCGCAGGCGCAGAGGCTCCGGCAGCACGACGTGGTGCTGCCCGGCGAAGCCCTCGTTGCGATAGACCCTGCGTTTCACGTCAGAACATCATGCAGGTTTTTCGGTCCGGCGTCCATGGCCGAACAGACGCCATCGCCGCTACTATCCGTCCCATCCCCGCCCATGCGATTCTCACCGCTCGATATCGCTGCCTTCGTCGGGTTCTACGCCCTCGTCCTCGGCTTCGCCTTCGTCAAGAGCCGGAAAGGGCGGACGACTGATGACTACTTTCTCGGCGGCCGCAGTCTCCCGTGGTGGCTGATCGGCATCTCGATCGTCGCCGCGAATATCTCGACCGAACAGATGGTCGGCATGGCCGGCCAGGGGGCCGGCGGGGTCGGCCTCGCCGTGAGCGCCTGGCAGCTGGTCGGCTCGATCGGCGTGGTGCTGATCGCCGTCACCCTGCTGCCGAGACTCCTCCGCACCGGCATCACCACCATCCCGGAGTTCCTGGAATACCGCTACAACGGCGCCGCGCGTATCATCATGGCGGTGACGACAGTCGTGATCTACGTGGGGGTGATGCTCGCCGCCGTGCTCTACTCGGGTGGACTCACGCTGCAGACCATCTTCGGCGTGCCCCTCGCGCGCGGGGTGTGGATGCTCGGGCTCGTCGGCGCGCTCTATACCACGTGGGGCGGGCTCAAGGCCGTGGCTTGGGCCGACCTCTTCCAGGGACTCGCGCTGCTGGCGGGCGGGCTCCTGATCCTCGGACTTGGGTTGCACGCGATCGGCGGCTGGCAGGCCTTTGTCGCCGCCAACGCCGATCGCCTGCACATGGTTCTTCCGGCGGATCATCCCGATCTGCCCTGGACTGGCGTGCTTTCCGGCATGTGGATCGTGATCCTCTACTACTGCGGGTTGAATCAGTTCATCGTCCAGCGGACGCTGGCGGCCCGGTCGCTCCGTGATGGCCAGCTCGGCGTGATCTTTGCCGGGGCACTCTGGCTGCTCGTCCCGTTCGCGATCGTCATCCCCGGGATCATCTCGGCTCAGCTCAATGCCGGCCGGCTGCTCTCGCCCGACCAGGCGTTTCCGATGTTGATCGCGACGCTCGTGCCGCCGGGCCTCGTGGGGTTCATCCTCGCGGCCATCGCCGGCGCCATCGTCAGCACGCTGGCTTCGATGATCAACTCGGCCTCCACCCTCTTCACCATGGACATCTACCAGCGCCTGCTCGATCGCGGTGCGCCGCAAGCCCGGCTGGTGCTCGTGGGCCGGGTGGCGACGGTGGTGGCCGTGTTGATCGGGTGCTCGCTCGCCCCGGCTCTCACCGATCCGCGCTTCGGCGGCGTGTTCCAGTTCATCCAGCAATTCCAGGGCTACATCTGGCCGGGTGTGGTCGCAGCTTTTGTCTTCGGTCTGCTCGTCCCGCAGGCGCCGCCGTCCGCAGGAGTCGCAGCCCTGCTCGCCGGGCCCGTTCTCTACTTTCTTTTCCAGAGACTCGCGCCCGGCATCCATTTTTTGGTGCAGGTCGCACTGACCTTCCAGCTCGTGCTCGCACTCATGGGCCTGATCACGTTTCTGTGGCCCTTGCAGCAGGCGCGCGTCCTGCCGGAGCGCCCCGGGGTGGACACGCGCACGGCGCCGGTGGTTTACTGGACCGGCGGCGCGGTCATCGCCGCAGTGATCGGGTTCTTCATCCTCTTCCGATAGCCTGCCCGCCAGACCCCACCCATGAATACGCCGACCCTTCTCGCCATGACGATCGCGTTCACCGCCGCCCTCGCGCCGGACTCGCTTCCAGGCGCGCCGCTCACGATCACCGTGACAAAACCCGACGCCCCGCAGGCGGACGGCTTTCGCATGGGCTCCGACACACGCCCGGACGGCGCGACGATCTCGCTCAACAGCCAAAACCTGCTGCGCGACGGGCGGCCCTGGATGCCGGTGATGGGCGAGTTCCACTACTCGCGCTACCCGGAAGCGGAGTGGCGCGATGAACTCCTGAAGATGAAGGCGGGCGGCATCGACATCGTCGCCACCTACGTTTTCTGGATACACCACGAGGAGGTCGAGGACCAGTGGGACTGGAGCGGGCGGCGTTCGCTGCGCCGCTTCATCGAGACCTGCCATGAAGTAGGTCTCCTCGCCGCGGTGCGCTGCGGCCCGTGGTGCCACGGCGAGGTCCGCAATGGCGGCATACCCGACTGGGCCCTGGCCAAGGGCTGGAAGGTGCGCACCGATGATCCCGCCTACCTCGCCCATGTGCGCACGATCTACGGCCAGATCGCCGAGCAGCTCCGCGGCCTGCTCTGGCGCGACGGCGGGCCGGTCATCGCCATCCAGTTGGAGAACGAATATGGCGGCCCCGCGGAGCACCTGCTCGCGCTCAAGCGCATCGCGCGCGACGCCGGCCTCGACGTGCCGCTCTACACGCGCACGGGCTGGCCCCTGCTCAGGACGCCAATGCCCTTCGGCGAGATCGCGCCGCTCTTCGGCGCCTATGCGGAGGGGTTCTGGGACCGTGAGTTGACCTCGATGCCCGGAAAATACTGGACCGCCTTCCACTTCAGCCGCGTGCGCACCGACGCCGCCATCGCCACCGAACAGCTCGGCGAACGCGAGGCGCAGGATGAGGCCGATGCGATGCGCTACCCCTATCTCACCTGCGAGTTGGGCGGGGGTATGATCAGCAGCTACCACCGGCGCATCGCGATCGAGCCGGCCGACATCGAGGCTGTCGCGCTGACCAAGATCGGCTCGGGCGGCAACCTTCCCGGCTACTACATGTACCACGGCGGCACCAATCCCGCCGGCCGCCTCACCACGCTCATGGAGGCGCAGGACACCCCCATGACGAACTGGAACGACATGCCGGTGAGGAGCTACGACTTCTACGCTCCACTCGGCGAATACGGTCAGGTGCGTCCGCACTACCATCTGCTGCGCCGGCTGCACCTGCTCGCCCGGGACTTTGGCGGCATGATCGCGCCGATGCCGGCCTACCTGCCGGATGCCCGGCCGGGCGGCCGCGACGATCTCGGCACCCTGCGCTGGTCCGTGCGCTCCGATGGCACCGGCGGCTTCCTGTTCGTAAACAACCACCAGCGTGGCGTATCGCTGCCTGCCCACGCGGGTATCCAATTTTCGGTTCGAACCGACGCCGGCGACCTGGTCATGCCGGACCGGCCCGTCACCGTTCCGGCGGGCGCGCGGTTTGTCTGGCCGTTCAATCTCGACCTCGGGCACGGCGTGCGCCTGGTGCACGCAACGGCCCAGCCGCTCTGTTTCATCGACGACGGCGACCAGCGCACCGTCTTCCTCGCCGCCACCGCGGGCGTGCCGGCGGAGCTACACGCCCTCAACGGTTCGGGTGAGCGAATCTCGCGGATCGTTGAGCCGTCGCGCTCGATGGCGCTCACGGTCGAGGGGAACTCGGGGACCGTGCGCTTCGTCGTGTTGAGTGAGGCGGACTCGCTCGCCCTCTGGAAAGGCCACTGGTCCGGACGCGAGCGCGTCGTCCTTTCACCGGCGGCTGTCGTGTTCGAGGACGCTTCACTGCGTCTGACGAGCACGCATGCGAGTGATCTCCGGGCCGCCGTCTATCCGCCGATCTCATCCGCCGATGACGGGCTGTTCCAAGAACTCCATCCAGCCCGGCTGCCCGGCGCGCAACAGCTCGCCGTCGAGACGACCCTGATGCGCGCGGCCGGCCCGGCACGCACGGTCCCGCTCGGGCCGATCGCCAAGCCCGTGGCAGCCGCGCCGCGTGACGAGGACTTCTCAGCCGCCGCGACCTGGCGCATCCGCCTTCCGGCGGGACTGGATCTCACGAAAAACCCGACCCTGCGCCTTCGCTACCGCGGCGACGTCGCTCGTTTGCTGATCGGCGACCGCTTCATCACCGACGACTTCTACAACGGTCGACCGCTCGAGGTCGGGCTGCAGCGACACGCCGGCGAACTCGCACAATCGGGCGGCGAGCTACGCCTGCTCGTGCTGCCGTTGCGCCGGGATGCGCCCGTGTACCTCGCCCCCGAAACATGGCCGCAACCCGCCGGCGCACCGCCAGTGGCCGACCTCGTCGCGGCTGAGTTGATTCCAACATACACGATCGAGCTCACCCCACGTCCGTGACCACTCCACCCCGTCCGCTGCCTCGCTCCATCCGGGCAAGTCTGCTCGCCATCCTCATCTCCGTCTCCGCCATGCCTGCTTCTGAAACGCTTCCACTCGCCGGACCGTGGCGCCTCGCCCTCGACCGCGACGACGTGGGCCTCCGCGAACACTGGCAGCAACGTCCGTTGGACACACCGATCGAGCTCCCGGGCGACCTAGCCCAACGCGGATTCGGCGATCCCGTCGCAGTCGATACCGCGTGGATCGGCAGCCTCTTCGACCGGACCTACTTCGATTCGCCGGACTACGCGCCTTACCGCCAGCCGGGTAACATCAAGGTGCCGTTCTGGCTGCAACCGGAACTCCGCTACACCGGCGTGGCCTGGTACCAGCGCGAGATCGAGATCCCGGCCGCGTGGGCCGGCCGCCGCGTCGTCGTGCACCTCGAGCGCCCCCACTGGGAGACACGCGCGTGGCTCGACGACCGCGCGCTCGGTCGCAACGACAGCCTGAGCACACCTCACGAGTACGATCTCGGCACCGCGGTCGCCCCCGGCCGGCACACGCTCACGGTGCGGGTGGATAACCGCTACCTGGTCCCGATCGGGCCGAACTCACACAGCATCTCCGACCACACCCAGGGCAACTGGAACGGACTGGTCGGTCGGCTCGAACTGCGGGCCACGGCGCCTGCCTGGGTCGACGACCTGCAGGTCCATCCGCGGGTCTCGAGCCGCTCGGCCCGCGTGCGGGGACGCGTGGGCGGACCCGCGCACCTGCCCACGGGCGCGCGAGTCCGACTGACCTCCTCCTCTGGCGCCGCGATCGAGATCGGCCTGGACGCCGAGGGCCGTTTCGAGGCCGAGTATCACCTTCGGCCCGACGCGGCGCTCTGGAATGAGTTCTCACCCGCGCTCCACACACTCACCGCCACGCTGCCGAACGGCGAGGCGCGCACCATTACCTTCGGGCTGCGCGAAATCGCGCGCGACGGCACCCAATTCACGCTCAACGGCCGGCGCATCTTCCTGCGCGGCACGCTGGAGTGCGCGATCTTTCCGCTCACCGGACATCCACCGACCGACGTCGAGTCCTGGCGCCGCATCCTGAAGGTCGCGCGTGCCCACGGGCTCAATCACCTGAGGTTTCATTCGTGGTGTCCACCGGAGGCGGCGTTTATCGCCGGCGACGAGGAAGGTTTCTATTTCCAGATCGAGGCGGCCTCGTGGCCGAACCAAGGCGCGGAGATCGGCGGCGGCCACGCCAACGACGCGTGGCTGATATCGGAATCCGAGCGCATCCTGCGCGCCTACGGAAATCATCCGTCATTTGTCCTCATGGCATCGGGCAACGAGCCGCACGGCGACAACCAGAGCCGTTGGCTCGCCGAGTGGGTCGAGCACCTGCGCACCCTCGACGATCGCCGGCTCTACACCTGCAGCTCGGCCTGGCCGGAGATTCCGGCGAGCGACTACCACGTGCGCTCGGAGCCCCGCATCCACCAGTGGGGCGACCACCTGAAGTCGCGCATCAACGCGCAGCCGCCCGAGACCACCACCGACTACCGCGCATTCATCGACGCGCGCACCGTGCCGGTGGTCAGCCACGAGATCGGCCAGTGGTGCGTGTATCCGGATTTCGATGAGATTGCGCGCTACACCGGTTACCTGAAGCCGCGCAACTTCGAGATCTTCCGCGACTCGCTCGCCGAGCACGGCATGGCCGACCAGGCGCGCGCGTTCCTCCACGCCTCGGGGAAACTCCAGGCGCTCTGCTACAAGGAGGAGATCGAGTCGGCCCTGCGCACGCCGGGCATGGCGGGCTTTCAACTGCTCGACCTGCACGACTTCCCCGGGCAGGGCACGGCCCTGGTCGGCGTGCTCAATGCGTTCTGGGAGGAAAAGGGCTACATCACCGCGGCCGAGTATCACCGCTTCGCCGGGCCGACAGTGCCGCTCGCGCGGCTGGCCAGGCGCGTGTTCACCGCCGATGAAACGCTCGAGGCCGGCATCGAGGTGACGCACTTCGGCGCGACGCCGCTCACCGGCGCGCAGGCCACCTGGCGACTGACCACCGCAGCCGGAACGGTCGTCGCCTCCGGCGCCCTGCCGGCCCGCGACGTGCCGATCGGCAGCGCGATCGCGCTGGGCCGCATCAGCGTGCCGCTGTCGGGACTGCCCATCCCGGCGCCCGCCGCCTGCCGGCTCGAGGTCGCCCTGCCCGGCCCGGACGCGGTCAACAGCTGGGACGTCTGGATCTACCCGGCGACAGTCGAGCCAAGCGTGCCCAGCATGCTGATACAGGCGAACGCGCTCGACGACGCCACCCTCGCCGCGCTCGAGGCCGGCGCGACGGTGTTCCTTTCGATACCGCCCGACCGGGTGGCTCCCGATCCGCGACGCGGCAAGATCGCCCTCGGCTTCTCGAGCATCTTTTGGAACACCGCGTGGACCAATCAGCAGGCGCCGCACACCCTGGGCATCCTGTGCGACCCGGCTCATCCCGCACTCGCCGCGTTCCCGACCGAATCCCACAGCAACTGGCAGTGGTGGTACCCGGTCATGCGCGCGGGCGCGATGATCCTCGACGACATGCCGCGGGACCTGCGTCCCATCGTGCAGGTGATCGACGACTGGTTCACCAACCGCAGGCTCGCGCTCGTCTTCGAGGCGCGGGTCGGCCGCGGGCGGCTGCTGGTCTCGAGCATCGACCTTGTCGGTGCGTCGGACCCGGTGTGCCGCCAGCTGCACGCCAGCCTGCTCACCTACGCGGCGAGCGAGAGCTTCAGGCCGGAAGTCGAAGTCCAACCAGCCGCGCTACGCGCATTGACGGCGCAGCCGTGATCGCGATCAGCCGCCTCTGACGCCCAGCAGCGCCTCGCGCAGTGCGCGCATCTTCAGCTCGGTCTCGACAAACTCCTTTTCCGGAACGGAGCCCTCGACGATGCCCGCGCCGGCGAAAACGCGCGCGGAGCGGCCCTCGATCAGCGCCGAGCGGATGCCGACGAAAAACTCACCGTCGCCCGAGGCCGTCACCCAGCCCAGCGCCCCGGCGTAGAGTCCGCGGGCGAAGGGCTCGAGTTCGCGCAGGTGCGCCACCGCCGCCTCACGCGGCGTCCCGCCGACGGCCGGAGTCGGATGCAACTCGCCGACGATGGCGAGCAGGTCGGCCCCCGAGGGAAGCGTTGCCTCGACCGGGGTGCACAGATGCTGGACGTTCGGGAGCTGGCGCACGCGGGGTTTGCCGACCTCGGGCGCCGCGATGCCCACGACGGCAAGTCGGCGCAGGATCGACCCAAGCACGAGGCCCTGCTCGCGCACGTCCTTCTCGCTGGCGAGGAGCTGGCGCGCGAGCGTCGCATCCTCCACGGCCGTGCGTCCGCGCGGCGCCGAGCCGGCGAGGGCCTCGGTGCGCAGGCGGCCGTCGGCGCCGGCGACGAGCCGCTCGGGGCTCGCCCCGATGAAACTGCCGCCCGCGCCGTTGCCCATGGAGAAGACGTAGCAATCGGGGAAGCGCTGGCGCAGCTCGTTGAGCGCGCGCAGCGGATGAAACTGCGTGGTGGCGAGCAGGTCGCGGGCACGGGCGAGCACGATCTTGCGGTAGCGCCCGGCTCGGATGGCGGCGACGCCACGCTCGACGTTGGCCGCGTAGCTCGTCTCGCCGCCGACCTCGCGTTCATCGGCCAGCCCCCCCTCCAGCGCACCGTCAAAAGCCGGCTCGGTGTAGTCGAAGGCCGTGAACTTCTCGCGCGCCCGCCAGATGCGCTCGGCCGCGACCGCGATGTCGCTGTCCGGGCCGATCATCGTATTGGCCACGGCGACGGAGCGGTCCTCCACGCGCGCCACCTGCCAGCGTGCCACGAAGACACGCGCGGCCGGGAAGGCCGAGCCGGGGGAAGCCAGATCCTCGAAACCGAAGCCGCCGAAAAACACCGGGCCGCCGAACGGCAGATTCACCGCGCCGACGGCCACGGTGTTCCCGAGCATCTCGCGCACCCACGCACCGGCCTGGACGAAGCGGTCCTCACCCTCGGCGGTGAACGACGCCACCGCCTCGGCCCCGGCCAAGGCGATGTCCAGCGCGGGGCGCTCGGCGTAGAAATGGACTTCGCCCGGTTCGTAGATCGACTCGAGGACGGCGAGCGGATCGAGCCGCTCGGACTCGATCGTGATACTCACCAGCTGCGGCCGGCCCGCCGCGGCGGCCAACCGGCGGCAGTCCGCGAGAAAACGTTCCAGGGCCCCGCGCGACTGCATGTCGGCGGGTTGCATCGGAACGATCTTCATGGCGGCGGTGCGGGGATGCGTGCTCGGGCGGGCGGCGGCGTGTACCCAGTCGCTCAGGACGCCGGAGAGTTGGGCTTGGGGAAGAGAATCGCCGTCTGGCCGACCTTGGCGCCGGTCAGCGTCGCACCCCACTCCAGCTGGGCACGCCACGCGCCCGCCGGCGTCGCACCGAGCAGACCGAGGACCTTGTCCCGGGTCGTCGGCATCACGGGAGCGAGCAGCGTCACGGCGAGGCGCAGTGCCTCGGCCATGGTCGCAAGGGACGTGCGCAGCAGGGCCTGGTCGCGGGTCTCGGCCGACTTGCCGAGTTTCCACGGCGCGCGCTTCTCGATGTAGGCGTTGGTCGCGGTGACGAACGCGAAGGTGCGCTCGAGCGAGACGTGGAACTGGAACTCCTCGTTGAGCCGGATCGCGTCGTCGCGTGTCTTCGCCCACAGCGCCTTGAGGTCGCGCTCGGCGTCCTCCTCGACTTCCGCGGCCGGCACGGCGCCCGCGGCGAAGCGGTTGGCCATGTTGAGCGTGCGGTTGACGAGGTTGCCGAGGTTGTTGGCGAGCTCGGCGTTGTAGCGCGCGAGGAACTGGGCGTTGGAGAAATCGCTGTCCTGTCCCACGCTCATCTCGCGGATGAGGAAAAAGCGCAGCGCGTCCGCCCCATACTGGTCGGCGAAGGCAATCGGGTCGACGAAGTTGCCCGTGCTCTTGGACATCTTGGCGCCATTGATCGACCACCAGCCGTGCACGAGGAGCGACTTGGGCGGCTCGATGCCGGCGGCCTTGAGCATGATCGGCCAGTAGACGGCGTGCGGCGGCACGAGGATGTCCTTGCCGATCACGTGGTAGGTGGCGGGCCAGGTGCCCGGTCTATCCGCCACGGCGGAGTAGTAGTTGAGCAGCGCGTCGAACCAGACGTAGGTGACGAAGTCCTCGTCGAACGGCAGCGGGATGCCCCACTCCAGGCGTTCCTTCGGGCGCGAGATGCACAGGTCGTTGAGCGGCTCGGAGAGAAACTCCAGCACCTGTTTCTGCCGGTAGCGCGGGAAGACAAAGTCCTCGTTCTTCCGGAGGAACTCGATGAGCCACTCCTGGTAGGCGCGCAGCTTGAAGAAGTAGTTGGCCTCGGTGATCTCGGTCACCTCGCCGTAGATCTCCGGCCACGAGCCGTCGGGGTTGCGGTCCTTGTCCTGGAGGAACTGCTCCTGGCGCGTGCTGTAGAATCCCTTGTATTCGGCGCGGTAGATCTCGCCCTTGTCGAAGAGACGCTGCAGCACGTCGCGCACGACCGACTTGTGTCGCGTCTCCGTCGTGCGGATGAAGTCGTCGTTCGAGATCGTGAGCCGCGCGCAGAGGTTGCGAAACTCGAGCGCGATCTCGTCGACGTACTGCTGCGGCGCGATGCCCTTGGCGCGCGCGGACTGCTGGACCTTCTGGCCATGCTCGTCGAGGCCGGTGAGAAAGAAGACCTCATCCCCCATCAACCGCCGAAACCTCGCCACGACGTCGGTCAGCACCTTTTCATAGGCGTGGCCGAGATGCGGAGTGCCATTGGCGTAGTCAATGGCCGTGGTGATGAAGAACTTCTTCATGGGAGGATGATGCAAACAGACATTCCGCGGCGGAGAAGAGAAAATACTGCGAATCGCCGCGCCGCCGCCGATGCACTTGCTATCAACGGTTTGCGTCCTTGAATGGTCAAGCGCGCGGACCGCATCCGCCCGCCACCCGCCACCGTCCTGCCGCACCCATGAAACGGATCGCCCGCCTCACCGGCCTGTTTTCGATCCTGGTGCTGCTTTTCGTCATCGCGCTCGTGGCCAGCCAGCGGCAGCTGCACCGCCAGACCGAGCGCTTGCGGGTCGAGACGATCGAGCGCAAGCAGGCGCAACTCGTCGCCGCCGTCGCCCTGGCCGGCATCGGCGATCCGCCCTGGCCGGAGGAAGTCACCGCGGGCCTCGGACGCACGCTCGATGTCGTCATCGAAATCGGACCCGGCCCGTCGTCCGGGGACGCGCGGGCCGGACGGCCCGCCTGGCAGTTTATCCATCAGTTCGGCGACACCTCGAATGTGCCACCCGTCACCGTGTCATTCGCCCCGCCGGCCGCCGCCCGTCTGCTCGAATCCTACCAGCGCGTCGCGACGATCCTGCTCAACCTCGCCCTCGGGCTGATCGTGGTCTTCGCCGCGTTCCTGCTTTGGTCCATCCGTGCGCGCGAGCTCGTGGACGAACCCGGCACGCCATCGAGCGACCACGCCCGGGCGGGTTTCCAAAGCCTCCGGCACCTCGCCTCCGTCTCCGCCCGCCAGAGCGACGAACTCGAGCGCGAGCGCACCGAACGCCTCCGCGCCGAGGAGGACCTCCACATCAAGCAACTCCTGCTCAACCGCGCGCTCGAACAGAAGATCCGCCTCGGGCAGGATCTGCACGACGGCATCATCCAATCCCTCTACGCGACCGGGCTCACCCTCGAGGCCACACGGCCGCTCATTGCGTCCGATCCGGCCGCGGCGGACGCACGCATCGCCGGCACCACCCAGGCCCTCAACACCACGATCCGCGAGGTCCGCGCCTACATCGCGGGACTCTCGCCGGACACGCTGCGGCGCCAGACCTTCGCCGAGGCCGTCGCGGTGCTCACGCGCGACCTGGCCGCGGGACGCGTGGTGGACTTCGTTGTCTCGATCGACTCACCCACCTCGGCCCGCCTTTCCGAGGACCTGAGCACGGATCTCCTGCAGGTCGTCCGCGAGGCCGTGAGCAATAGCCTCCGCCACGGCGCCGCCAGCCGCGTCACCATACGCCTCGAAACGCGGGACGACGGGCCGACACTCTCGATCGCGGACAACGGCGCCGGCATCGTCCGCCATCCGCACGCGCGCGGCGGCCACGGTCTGGCCAACATCGAGGCCAGGATACGGCGCCACGGCGGCACGCTCGGTGTCGACAGCGGCCCCGGCCGCGGCACCACGATCACCTGCACATTCCCCACTTCCGGAGCTCCCGTCCCCGCCTCGCCATGACAGACTCTCCGCAGCCGCCCGTCACCCTCGTGCTCGTCGACGACAGCGAACTCGTGCGCACCGGACTTCGCACGCTCCTGGGCGCCTCACCCGCCATCAGGATCCTCGGCGAAGCCGGAAACGTCGCCCAAGGCATCGAGCGTATCAAGGCCCTCCGCCCGGCCGTCGCCCTGCTCGACATCCGGCTGCCCGACGGCACGG
>JACSRI010000201.1 GCA_014879845.1 Opitutaceae bacterium | reverse complement strand
TGCTTGCCACCGCCCTCGGCCCAGTCGGATTCGCCGCCGGCTGGTGGATGCGCGCGGATCCGGCCGGCAGCGGCACACCCGCGCCCGCGTCCCCGGAGATCGCCACCGAGCCGGCCTCCGCGACGGGCAAACGCGCATCCCAGGACGGCCCGACACAGCCAACTCGATCCGGCCCGGACGGCGTCGCCGCGAAGCCGTCCGAGCCGGACCCGGTCGTGGCGCGGACGCGGATCATGGCCTGGGTCGAGGCGGGCTGTCCGGGCCGAAACTCCGACGAGATCCACCGCCTCCTTCGAGCCTGGGCGCGCGCCGAGCCTTGGGCGGCGCTGCAGTTCATCCACCAGGCGGCACGGTTTCGCGAACGCACCGACGCCTACGTCATCCCGCTCACGGTACTGATGGGCAGCGATTCGGTCGCGGCCACGGCCTGGATGCGCCGCGAGTTGAGCGATCCCGGTATCCGCCGATCCGTCGTCGAGGATGTGGTCACGCGCACGATGGACGAATGGCCGGCGGCGGCCTTTGCACTGGCGCAAGCCGAGCTGCCGCGATCCCACTACGCCTCGCGGAGCTTCCGCCTGCTCGCCACCCGCGATCCCGTGGCTGCGCTCGCCTGGTATGACCAGGCGGAACCGGAGGAGCGGACGGCCAGGGCCGCGGCCCTGGCGAGCGGATGGCTCGCCACCGACCGCGCGGCCGCCACCGCCTGGTGTCACGCCCAGCAGAGTCAACCGCACGGCGACGCGGTGATGCGTGCGTTGATCGGCCACCTGGCCGATCAGGATCCCCCGGCCGCCGTGGCCCTGCTGCGCGACGGCCCGGTTTCCGAGGCGACACGCCGTGAAGCGGTGCAGGAACTCAGCTACCGACATCCCGACCTCGCCCTCGAACTCATCCCCTTCCTTCCGGTGGAAGATGGGAGACGATCCTTCGCCTCGATGTTCGACCGGCTCTTCAGCGAGGACCCGGACGCCGCCGTCGAACTCGGCCGCTCGATCCTCGGGCCCGGGCAACTTGCCGCGCAGGTCCGGAGCGAGTGGCGGCGCTGGTTCGCCTCCGACGCGCCGGGCGCGCAGGCCTGGGCACAGGCCGTGCGCGACCCCGAGGTGCGCCGCGGCATCGAGACCGAGATCACCACGCAGGCGATCCAGCGCGACCCAGCCGCGTATCTCAGCGCCACGCCATCCGGCGGCTCCACGCCCGGCGATCCGGCGATGGTCAATCTCGCGCTCGCCATGCTGGCCGAACACGACCCGACCGCCGCCGCCCACGCCTTCACACGCCTCGCGGCCGTGGCGGCCCCGGAGCGGGCACAGTCGATCGTGATCGGTCTGGCGCGCATGGATACAGGCCAGGCGCTCGGCTGGGCCCGGGCGCTGCCCGTCGGCCGGGCGCGGGACATGGCGCTCGCAGCCCTCGCCGAAGCCGGCGCGGCGAGGCCGCGGGATGCCGCCCTGATGCTCTGCCTCGACCAGATCGACGATCCCGTCCTCCAGTTGCGCACCCGTTTCAACGCCTACACCAACCTGCACGAGCGCGACGCCGAGGCCGCCGGGCGCTGGCTCGAGCAGCAACCGCTGGAGCTGGGCGTGCGGACGAGCTGGGCCGCGATCCTCCAGGAAGGCAGCGGCCCGCGCGAATGTTACCTGCCGCCAGTGTTCGACTGATGGCGGGCCGCCGGCCGCGTCACCCGAGGTCGACGATCGAAGCGAAGTCGGGGTCGTAGAGACGCTTCCAGGTCCGGCGTGCGTGGCCGTCGGTCATCCCGGCGATATGGTCGCAGATGCGGCGGACCTTGCCCGACTCCGTCGGCTCCTCCGCGATCAGGCGGGCAACCAGCGGCGGCAGCACGCGCACGGGATGCGGGTTGCCCGGCAGGTAGTTGTCCACGAACGCCTCGAAGAGCTGCTCGAGGATGGCGCGGCCCTTGTGCTCCATCTGGTAGAGCTGGGGTGACGTGAAGATGATGTCGTAGGCCATCTTCTTGTAGAAGGCGACCTCGCGCTCCACCTGCGGATCGATCACGAGCCGGAAGGCGTATCGATGAGTCCGCGACGCCATGGGGTTGCTCCACGGCTCGAGGCGGCAGGCACGGATGCAAGCGCCGATCTTCGTACTGAAGACGGGCTCGAGCTTGTCGCGCTTGATCGCGTCCTCGAGATCGCGGATCCACGGGCCGGCCTCCTCGCCCACGCCGGCGCGCTCGGCCCATTTCTCGATCTTCTCGAACGTGAGGAAACCCGCGCGCACCCCGTCGATGATGTCGTTGAGCGAGTAGGCCGTGTCGTCGGCCCAGTCCATGATCTGGCACTCGATGCTCTTGAAGGAATTGAGCCCCTCGCCCGCCTCGAGGCCGGCCGGCAGCGCCGCCCCGTCAAAGACAAACTCCCGGTAGGTGCGCTGGTCGTCGTAGATGAAGTGGTTGTCCGCGCCGGGGACCTCGGAGAACAGCGCCTTGTATTTGAGCACGCCGTCGACGAAGGCGCGCGTGGGCGACATGCCGCGCGTGCCGCGCTCCTCGCCCATGTAGATCACCGCCGTGATCAGGCGCAGGGTCTGGGCGTTGCCCTCGAAGCCGCCGTGATTGGCCATGAGCTCGTGGAGCTTGCGCTCACCGGCGTGTCCAAACGGTGGATGCCCGAGGTCATGCGCGAGGCAGGTGGCCTCGACGAGGTCGGCGTCGATGAAGAAGTCGTCGCGCAGCGGCCCTCCCGGCAACGCGCGCAGATAGTGGCAGATCGAGCGGCCGATCTGCGCCACCTCGATGGAGTGCGTGAGCCGCGTGCGGTAGAAGTCGTATTCGCCGGAGAGGAACACCTGCGTCTTCGACTGCAGCTTGCGAAAGGCGGCGGAGTGGATGATGCGGTCGCGATCAACCTGGAAGGGCGTGCGGTAGTCGCCGGGCCGCGGCCCCAGCAGGGCCTCGAGATCGAAGGGGCGATAGAAGGCGTTGTTCACAGTTCGGTGTACTTGTCGGAGCGGCCGCGCGCCTTTTCCACGGGGTACTTGCGCGCGTTGATCTCCATCTTCGCCGCGATGGCAGCCGCCACGTCGATACCGGTCTGGTTGGCGAATTGCAGCGCGTAGATCACGATGTCCGCGAGTTCCTGCTCGATGGCTTCGCGCTTGCGCGGATCCGCGGCCAGCGCCCGTGACTCCTCCGTCGTCGCCCACAGGAAGTTCTCCATCAATTCCGCAGCCTCGGCCGCGAGCGCCATGGAGAGGTTCTTCGGGCTGTGGAACTGACCCCAATCGCGCTCGCGGGCAAACGCGAGCACGCGCTCTTTCAGATCCTCGAGGCGGGTCGAGGCGTCGGTCGGGCGATCCATGAAGCGAGACCGTAGGCGCGACCCGCGCCCCGGCAACGGCGAAACGGGCGGACCGCTTTCCGGTCGCCACGCCCTGCAGCGCCCCTGCACCCTCGCCGCATGCCCGACGTCGACCGCATCCGTATCTACCGCTACTGCCCGCGCTGCGCCGCCGAGGCGATGCAGGTGCGTGGATCGCAGCTCGTGGTCTGCGGCGCATGCGGCCTGCACCTCTACTACAATCCCTGCGCCGCGGTCGGCGCATTCCTCCTCGATCGCGACGAGCGCGTGCTGTTCATCCGCCGCGCCAAGGAGCCGGCGAAAGGAAAACTCGGGCTGCCCGGCGGCTTCATCGACACCGGCGAATCCGCCGAGGCCGGTCTGCGCCGCGAGGTGCGCGAGGAGGTCGGGCTCGAGATCGATGCCATCGAGTTCCTTTGCAGCCAGCCCAACAGCTATCCCTACGGCGGCATCGTCTACCCGACTCTCGATTTCTACTTCATCGCGCGCGTGGAGGACTTCCGCGCGGCGCGCGCGCTCGACGAAGTCCAGGGGCTGGTCGTGCATCGGCCGGGCGAGGTATCCGAGGACGAACTCGCGTTCTCGTCGCTCAAGGCGGCCTGGTCGGTCTACCGCGCGCGGCACGGCTCTTGAGTCGCGGCCTGTGTGCCGGCCACGTGCCGGCGTCGTGAAGATCTGGTGACGCCCGTGATTGCCATTGCCGGCCCGCGCCCGCGAACGGCAAACCGGGATGAGTCGGGCCGCGGAGGCGGCTCGTCGCCACATTCCCCGCATGACTGCACGGCAGTTGCTCGACCGCGTGCGCCACCTGGCGCCGGACCGCCCCTTGCGCACGCTCTGGCGCACCACCGGCTACAAGCTGCGTCCGCCGCGACCCGTCCCCCACCAGCCGCGCGTCACGCGCCGGCGCGACGCGTTGCTCGCCGCCGGTCGCGCGCGCGCTGAGCAACAGGCCCGCGTGTCGTGCGAACTGCGTCCCGGGAGACTGCCCACGATCGTCGTCGGCGGGTTCGTGCCCGACGCGACCGAGGCACTCTACCTGCAGCGCGGCATGCTCCTGCGCCAAGGCAGCGTCTACTACCTCAACTATCCGACCGACGGCTTCTTGCTGGAGCTGCTGTTCGCGCAACTGGACGACCTGATCGAGGAACTCGCATTCGACCACGGCTGCATGCCAGTCATGATCGGGGTGAGTTTCGGGTGCGGTGTGTTGCTCGAGTGGATGCGCCACCTGCGCCGAGGCGATACGCCGTGCCGCGTGCGCGGCGTGGTGTTCGTCAGTCCGGTCACCTGCCCGGCCGACATCGTGGAGCCGGGGGCCCTCAAGCCCGCCACGCTCCTCGGACGGGCGCTGCGTCCGTTCATGGAGGACCAGGGCCGGCGCGCGGACGGGCGGCACGTGGAGAAGTGCCGCAGCCTGCTGTTGCGGATGTTCGAGTCGGGTTCCCTGAATCGACGCGCGATCCGCATGGTCATGACGCCGGCGGAGCTGCTGCACGTCAGGCACCGTGTGATGACCACACTGCGCGCGATCACGCTGCGTGGCGCCGTCGAGCGCGTCGCGGCTCTGACCGCGATGGAAGCACCGGTCGGCTACTACACGCAGCTTCTCGCGCCGCTGTGTGAGGCGCCCGTGCTCGTGCTGTTCGCCGAAAAGGAGACCTCCGTGCTGACCGAGTCGGCGCCGACACTCGCGGTCCTCGGCCTCCACCCGCAGGCGCTCTTCCCAACCGTGCAGGTGCGCACGGTGATCAACCGGCGCGGTGCGCCCGTGCAGCATGCGTCGATGCTCTTTCACTGCTTCAACTTCGCGTCGCACCTTTCCAACTTCTATCGGGTCATGCGCGAGCACGTGAGGCTCGAGCACACGCACATCCGCCCGCGAATGCTCGACGCCTGGCTCTCGCCGTTCCGGCGAAGGGTCACCCAGGCGCGCGTCGCATGAACGGACTGCTGACCATGCCGCTGCGCGTCGGGGCACGCCTGCTCGCGGCCCGCACTCGGCGCGCGATGACGCGCCCGCGCGCCGCCGCCGGCAACCAGGCGCGCATCCTTCGGCAGTTGTTGCGCGGATACGCGCGGTCGCGCCACGGACGCATGCATGCGCTCGATGCGTCGATGAGCTACGAGGAGTATTGCGCATGCGTGCCGCTGCGCACCTACGAGGACTTCGCGCCGATCATCGAGCGTGTGCGGATGGGAGCGCGCGACGAACTCTGGCCCGGGCCGTGCCGCCATCTCGCCCTGTCCTCAGGCACGACCGCGGGCCCGAGCAAGTTTCTCCCGGTCAACGCACCGATGCTCGAGCACTTCCGTCAGGCCGGGCTGCAATCGCTCCTCCTCCACACGGCGCGAACCGGGCGCGCCGATCTCTTCGAGGGACGTCATCTTCTCCTCGGCGGCGCCACGGCGCTGCAGCGTGTCTCTCCAGAAACCAGCGCCGAAGTGCTGGCCGGCGACCTGAGCGGCATCACGGCGATGCACCTGCCCCGCTGGGTCGACGCGCTGCTCTACGAACCCGGCAGCACGATCGCGCAGATTGAGGACTGGCCGCAGAAGATCGCGGCCATCGTCGAGCGCACGATCTCGCGGGACGTGCGCCTGGTCGCCGGCATTCCGAGCTGGCTGCTGGTGCTTTTCGAGGCACTGCAGCGGCGCGCACTCGCGGGAGGCGGCACCTGGATCGACCTGCGCTCGATCTGGCCGCGGCTCACGTGCCTGGTGCACGGCGGCGTACCCATCGATCCCTACATCGGGCAGCTTCGCGCGTTCACCGGCCCGGGAGTGGACTTTCACGAGGTGTTCCCGGCGTCCGAGGCTTTCATCGCCGCACAAGACGGCGCCACCGGCGAGGGCCTGCGCCTGCTCGACGGCGTCGGCGTGTTCTACGAGTTCGTCCCGCTCGACCAACTCGACTCCGACGGACGCCCGCGTCCGGGCGCATGCGCGGTGGCCCTCGAGCAGGCCGCACCCGACGTCGACTACGCGCTGGCCCTGAGCAATCCCGGAGGCCTCTGCCGCTACCTGATCGGCGACATCGTCCGCCTGCTTTCGATCGATCCGCCGCGGCTCCTTTACCGCGGCCGCACCCGCCTGCAGTTGAGTGCCTTCGGCGAGCATGTCCTCGAGCACGAACTCACGCGAGCGATCGCCCAGGTGGCGGCGCGCGAGGAAATCCAAGTGGCCCACTTCCACGTAGCGCCGCTTTTCGCCGCCTCCGGTCGAGCCGGTGCACCCGGCCGCGGTGCCCATGAATGGTGGATCGAACTCGCGGGTGACGCGCTGCCCTCACCGGACCTCGCCGTCCATCTCGATCTCGCGCTGCAAGCCGGCAACGACGACTACGCCGCCAAGCGCCGCGGCCTCGGCCTGGCGGCCCCGGTCGTGCGTTGCGTCCCGCCGGGCACCTTTGAGGCGTGGTTGCGCGCCAAGGGCCGCTGGGGCGGGCAGAACAAAGTGCCGCGCTGCCGCTCGGATCGCACCGTCGGCGACGAGCTCGCCGATCATGCGCACGCGCCGCGCCCCGCAGCACAGGGGTGATCAATTTCGCGCACCGCCCGAGGACCTCTTCTCGGCCGCGCCCGCCACCATCTGCTGGCACAAGCCGTGCTCTTTCCAGGACTACGCAAACTCCGCTCCGGCGGAGTTTCGGGGTAAACATGGATGTTCTGCGCAACAGAACGAGAAAACAGTGGGGCCGGCGTTAGGGGTAATCGCCGGCCCCTTCTCGTTCCCAGTCGCCACGCGCGCGGCGTCCAGCTAGGCGGACGAGCGCAGCGAGGTGAAGCCGCCGACGAAGGCGCGCCAGCCAAAATCGTAGAGCGAACTCAGCCCGAGCGCTGCGAAACCCGCGCTCTGCAGCGCGAGATTGAAGGTCACCCAGCCCGCGTCCGTCTCGCCAAAGAAATGCACGGCCGCCGCCGCCAGGACGATGCCCAGCGTCAACTCCAGGGCCGTGACGAGCGAGAGCCCGGCCCGCGCGATCGATCCGCGCAGCGCGGAGTGCGCCCGAACGCGGCTGCCGCCCTTGGGCGTACGCACGAACTCACCGCCGTCGGCGAAGAGCCCCTCGAGCAGCGCGAAGAAGCAGGTCACGCACATGGCCAGGCCGAAAGCCATGAGCGCCGGCGCCGCCAGCATGACGAGGAGCGCCTGCAGGAAGTTGCGGTCGCGCAGGTACTGGCTCGCCAGATACAGGCCGACGGTCGCACCCGTGCCCGCGATGAGCAGGAGCGGATGCAGCACGGCCAGCGGGCCGGTCGGCACCGCGCCGGCCACGACGAGCGCCGGCACCACGCTGAGCGCAAACAGCACGAGGAAGACGTGGATGAACCCGACGCCGAGGTGGAACATGGCCTCGATCTTGACGCGCAGCGGGAGCGGAGCGCGCAGGACGGCGCCCGCGTGCTTGCGAAACACCTGGATGCCGCCCTTGGTCCAGCGCCGCTGCTGCGACTTGAACGCGGCGATGCTCTCCGGAAGTTCCGAGGGCACGGCATAGTCGACGTCGTAGACCATGCGCCAGCCCCGCATCTGCGCGCGGTAGCACAGGTCGAGATCCTCCGTCACGGTATCGGCATGCCAGCCGCCAGCGTGGTCGATGGCCGCACGCCGCCAGATGCCCGCCGTGCCATTGAAGTTGAAGAAAAGCCCGGCCGCATGCCGCGCGTTCTGCTCCACGAGAAAGTGCGCGTCGAGAAACACGCCCTGGATGCGCGTGAGCAGGCTGCAGCTGCGGTTGGTGAACTCCCAGCGCGCCTGCACCGCGGCCACCTCCGGCGCGGCGAAGAGCGGCATCATGTGCTCGAGAAAGTCCGGCTGCGGGCGGAAGTCGGCGTCGAGCACGGCGAAGAACTCCGCGTCCGAGCGCGCGATCCCGACCGCGAGGGCGCCGGCCTTGTAGCCGCGGCGGTCCTCACGACGCACGTGCCGGCAATGACCCGCCACCTGCGGATGCCGGTCGAGCCAGGCCGCGATGATCGCCGAGGTCTCGTCGGTCGAATCGTCGAGGATCTGGATCTCCAGGCGCTCGCGCGGCCAGCGTATCGCCGTGACCGATTCGAGCAGGTCCTCCACCACGAGCGGCTCGTTGTAGAGCGGACACTGCACGCAGACCTTGGGTACGCCGTTCTCAAAACTCACCCGGGCCAGCGGCCGGCGGTGGCGCTTGTGCCACGCGAAGCGCACGAGCAGCACGAGCCGATGCAGGCCGAAGATGACAAACCCGGTCAGGGCCGTGAGATAGGCGATGCTGATCAAATAACTCATGGAGAGGCCCGGGGCCCGCGCCCCGGTCGGTGAAAACCAGCCATCAACGCCACCCCGCGACCAAGGTCAACCCCCGTCCCAGGTCCCGATCCGGATCCCGGCCGACCGCACGTGCGCCACGACGCCCCGGCCGGCGCACCCGATGCCGCGGATCACGAACTGACCGGAGGAAACACGCCCTCGGTCGTCAGCGTGTCGATGAACTTGCGCATGGCCGGCGTGAGCACGCGACCCTTGCGATGCAGGATGGCGAGCGGACGGGTGAAACCGCGGCCCTTGAAGGGCACCATCGCGAGCGACTTCTGCTTCACTTCCTGCTGCACGGTCGCGCTCGGGACGATGGCGATGCCGGCGTCGATTTCCACCGCGCGCTTCACCGTCTCGATGTTGTCGAACTCCATGACCGGCTCGACCTCGAAGCGGTGATCGCGGAAGATCGCGTCGATCGCCTTGCGCGTCGGGATGTCGGGGTCGAACCCAATGAACTTGTGGCCGGCCAGCGCCTTCACCTCGATCTCCGGCTCGCTCGCGAGCGGATGCTGAGGGTGGCAGATGAGCACCATCTGGTCCTCGCGGAACGGGATGCTCTCGATCTGCCGCACCTTGTTGGGGAAGGCGACGAGACCGAAATCGACGGCGTTGTGCAGGATGTCCTCGTAGACGAGATTGGAGCGGCGGTACTCGACGCGGACATTGACGGCCGGATACTCCTGGAGGAAGCGCTTGATGTAGGGCGGCAGCTCGTGCAGGCCGATCGAGTAGATCGTCGAGATGCGGATCGTGCCGCTGATCACCTTCTTGAGCTCCTGCAGCTCGCTGAGCAGCTTCTCGTAGTCATGCAGGATCTCCTTGGCCGCCTCGTAGACCCGCTGACCCTCGCGCGTGAGCTGGAACTGCTTCTGGCTCCGGTCGATGAGCAGAGTCTTAAAATGCCTCTCCATCGCGCGGGCCTGCTGGCTGACCGCGGACTGGGTGATGGCGTTGAGCTTGGCCGCCTTGGAGAAACTCCTCGTCTCCACCAAGTCGGCAAACACCTTGAAGTTGTCGATTTGCATAAGCCGCTCGCCTCGGACTACTGACATAACCAAAACTAATTGCAACGAAGATACATAACGCCCGCGATTAATGTTCCTAACCTACGAACAGTTCCTGGAACGCCTGGCCGCCGTGCGGGCCGCCATCGCCGACGCCTGCCACGCAGCGGGACGTACCCCCGGGTCGGTCACGCTGCTGCCCGTGACGAAGAATCATCCGCCTGAGGCCGCCCACTACGCCGCCCGCGCGGGGCTACCGGCCGTGGGCGAAAACCGGGTGCAGGAGGCCCGCGAGAAGAAGTCCGTCGCAGCCCTCTCGGACCTGCGCTGGGAACTCATCGGCCACCTGCAGTCGAACAAGGCCAAGCTCGCCACCGCGGTCTTCGACCGCATCCAAAGTGTTGATTCACCGAGGCTGCTCGACCTGCTCGAGCGCGCCGCGGCCGAGCAGGGACGCACGCTCGGCGTGCTCCTCCAGGTCAACGCCGGCCGCGATCCGGCCAAGAGCGGTTGCGCCCTCGAGGAGGCGCCCGAGCTGCTTGAGCGCGCGCTGCGCTGCCGCGCGCTGCGCGTGGACGGCCTCATGACCATCGCCCCGCTCGACGAGGACCTCGCGACCGCGCGGCGGGCGTTCGAGGCGCTGCGCACCTGTCGCGACGACCTGGCCGCGCGCTTCGGCGTGGCCTTGCCCGAACTGTCGATGGGCATGAGCGGCGACCTGCACGAGGCCATCCTCGCCGGCAGCACACAGGTGCGCGTGGGCACCGCGCTCTTCGGCGCGCGCGGCCAACCCGTGGAGAACAACGCTGCCTAATCTCCGCCGCCGGCGGTGTCTTGCGGGTTGCGCCACGCGCGGGGCCGCGTTCCCTTCCGGGCAGTGCCGGATTCAACGCCCAGCTCCCAGCATCTGCGCGCGCTCACCACGCTGCTCGACGACACGAGCCCCGTGGTGCGTCGCTCGCTGCTGACGCACTTCGAGCAGCTCGGCGAGCCGGCGCGCGCGTTGTTGCGCGAGGTCGCGCGCGGGCCCAATCGCGCCACGGCCACGCACGCACAGTGGTATCTCGGCGAGCTGCGCTGGGCCGACCCCGCAAGCGAGTTCCTGCATTTCATCCGCTCGCTCAACTACGAGCTCGAGACCGGCATGGTGCTCCTCGCGCGCACGGCCGACCCGAAGGCGAGCGCGTCCACCGTGTGCGTCATGCTCGATGCGATCGCCTCGCGCTGCCGCGAGCTCATGGTCGAGCCGCTCACGCCGGTGCAGAAGTGCACTGTGATCAACCGCGTGCTCTTTCACGAGATGGGGTTCCGCGGCAACACCGGCCACTACAACGATCCGCTCAACAGCCTCATCCATCGGGTGCTCCTGCGGCGCACCGGACTGCCGCTGACGCTATCGGTTGTCTACCTCCTCGTGGCCGACCGCTGCGGGCTCATGCTGGAGCCGGTCGCGCTGCCGGGCCATTTCCTCGTCGGTTGCTTCAGCGAGGATGAGCCGGTCTACATCGACCCGTTCCGCAGCGGGGCCTCCGCCTCGCGCGAGGAGATCCTCACCTGGCTCGCCGCCAACGATCTCCCGCGCGACGAGGCCACCCTCGCCCCGGCCACGATTCGTGAGACGCTGGCGCGGTGTTGCCGCAACCTCGCCGCCCACTACACCTCGGCGGGCGACGACGCCCTCGCGCATCAGTTCGCGCGGTTCGATGCCGAGTTCGAGGCGACATACCAGGAAAACATGCCGCCGTGATTGGCGTGGCATCGCACGGGCCCGTCCTGCATGATGCCGCGGTCCGATGAGCGACGCCCACGACACCGTCCACACCCTCGCCGATCTCGATGCCTGGTCCTTCCGCGGGACCTCCCTGGCCGTGATCGGCCACCCCATCGCCCACTCACTCAGCCCGGCCATGCACAACGCCGCGCTCGCGGAACTCGCCCAGCGCGACACGCGTTTTGCGAGCTGGCGCTACTTCAAGTTCGATATCGATCCGGCCGAACTGTCGCGCGCGCTCACGCTCTTCGCGGACAAGGGATTTGTCGGCGTGAATCTCACCATCCCGCACAAAATCATCGCCGTCGACCTTGTCCATCGCATCGACCCCGCCGCCGCGGACGCCGAGGCGGTCAACACGCTGCGGCTGATGGCAAACGTCAGGTATGAAGGGTTCAACACCGACGGCCACGGCGTGACTGCGGGCATCGCCGAGGATCTCGGACGCACAATCGAGGCCTCGCCCATCGTGCTCCTCGGCGCCGGTGGAGCCGCGCGCGCCGCAGCCATCACCTGCCTGCACGGCGGATGCGCCAGCCTCTGGATCGGCAATCGGTCGCAAACCAATCTGCGTGCCCTCATCGACCAGCTCGCGCCGACCGCCCATCGCATGGGCATCCCCCTGCACGGGTTCGACCTTGCCCATCCGCCACGAGACATCCCGCCCGACGCCATCGTGATCAACGCCACCGCCTCGGGCCTCAAGCCCGGCGAGCCGCCTCCGATCGATGTGGGGAAGCTACCGGGCCGCCCCTGCATCTACGACATGGTCTACAACCCTCCCGTCACCCCGCTCATCCAGGCCGCACGCGACATCGGACTCTCCGCCGCCAATGGCCTGACCATGCTCGTGCACCAGGGCGCGCGCGCCCTGGAGATCTGGACCGAGCAGTCCGTGCGCACCGACATCATGCTGGCGGCCTGCCGCGACGCCCTCGCCGGCGCCTCCGCCGTCAAATCCGCCTGAACCTCCGTCCCGCCCATGGAGCTTTTCAATGAGGTCAACACCGTCGCCCCTTGGTTCTTCCCGACCATGGTCTTCGTCCTCGGCGCGTGCGTCGGCAGCTTTCTCAATGTCTGCATTTACCGGATACCCGCCGAGAAGTCGGTCGTCTTTCCCGGCTCGACCTGTGCCTGCGGCAAGCCCATCGCCTGGTTCGACAACATCCCGATCCTGAGCTGGCTCATCCTGCGCGGTCGCGCACGCTGCTGCGGTCGGCCGTTCAGCATCCGCTACCCGGCGATTGAGCTGCTGACAGCCCTGCTCTTTCTCGCCAGCTGGATGCACCATCCTCCGGCCAAGGCCGTCGTCGGGATGGTGTTCATCTCGATCATGGTGTGCGCGACGTTCATCGATTTCGACCACATGATTATCCCCGACCGCTTCGCCATCGGCGGCGCGGTGGTCGGTGTGCTGCTCTCCGGCCTCGTGCCAGCGCTGCACGACCAGGCGGTCACGCCGTATTGGGCGATCAATGCCACGCGCGCGGTGCTCGAGGCGGTGATCGGCATGTTCATCGGCTCGGCCCTCGTCCTCTGGATCGCGGAGATCGCCGAGGTGGTGCTGCGCAAGGAGGCCATGGGCTTCGGCGACGTGAAGTTCCTCGGCGCGATCGGGGCGTTCTGCGGCTGGCAGGGCGGCGTCTTCGCCGTGTTCGGCGGCGCGGTGCTCGGCACGATCGCATTCGCGGGGATCCTGATTTTCGAGAAGGCGACCGGGCGTGCCGCGTCACCCGCCGCCGAACCGGAACAGGACACATCACCGGCCCCCGAAGCGGGAGGGGATTCGAAGGACGAAAGCGAGCCCGAGTCCGCCATCGGATTCGGCCGCGAGACGCCGTTTGGCCCCATGCTCGCCGCCGGTGCCCTGCTCTATTTCTTGTGGCTGCACCCGATCGTCGACGGGTACTTTGCCGAGGTCTACAAGCTGCTCACGGACTTCTCGTAGGCCGTCCGATCGCGGACGCCAGGCGCGGCCGAGCGTGTCACTCGGGCACCCGCGAGCGGGCGCCCTACATGCGACCCAGCGGCGGACTCACACCACCGCTGCGCCGTCGGCCGTCGCACACGCGAGCACGTCGGGACGGTCGGTGAACTTTGCCGCATAGGCGTCGGCTACGCGGGCTGCCGCCGTGGCATCGAAACTCGCGTCGGTCATCGCCATCACCGCACCGCCGAAACCGCCACCCGTCAGGCGCGAGCCATACACCCCAGGCACACCGCGCAACGTCGCGACGAGGAAGTCGAGTTCGGGCGTGCTGTTCTCAAAGAGCGTGCGTGAACTCTCGTGTGAGGCGAAGAGCAGGCGACCGGCCTCGGCGAGGTTGCCCGACTTGAGCGCCTGGCCCATCGCATCGACGCGTGCGATCTCCTCGATCACATGCTTGGCACGCTTGGCCGCGGCGGCCGGAAGGGCAGCGGCCGCGGCGGCAAACTCCGCGGGCGAGAAATCCGCGAGCCACTGCGCGCCGGGCTTGCTTGGCTTGAGCAGGCGCGCGGCGTCCATGCACTCCTTGTGGCGCGTGGCATAGAGGGAGTCGACGAGCGCGTGCTTCTTGTGTGTATTGAAAATCCAAAAACGCACGCCCGCCGGCATCGGCACGAGCGAGAAGACCGGCCCGCGGCAGTCGATATGGACGAGGCTGTCCTTCTTGCCGAAACCCGACACCCCCTGGTCGAGGATGCCGCAGGGCACGCCGACGAACTTGTTCTCCGCCTCGCGCCCGGCCTTGACGACCTCCTCGCGGGAGAGCGTGAACTCCTGCAGCGCGCACAGCGCGAGCGCGGTGGAAAGCTCGAACGCCGCGCTGCTGCTCAACCCTGCGCCCGGCGGCAGGTCGGAGACGACCGCCATCTCGAGTCCAGCAACCGCTGGCATGCCACGTCCCTCGAGCGCGACGACCACGCCGAGCGGATAGTTGACCCAGGCTGCGCCACCCTGCTGCGGCGTGAGCGGACGCCCGCGCACGGTCGTCGTCGGCGCGCCGTTGTCGCTGACGAACGCAAAGGCCCCATCGGTGCGCAAGCGCGCCGCGATTGTGATCCCGCGGTCGATCGCTGCGCCAAGCACGGTGCCGGCATTGTAGTCGGTGTGGTTGCCGATGAACTCGATCCGCCCCGGGGCGCGGGTCACGACGGCCGGCTCAGCGCCGAACGAGCTGCGAAAAAGGGATACCGCCTTCGACTTCAGATCCATGGATGGCGACGAGCTTTGGGCCCGCCTCGAAGGTGGAAAGACGGAAGTGGGCGACGTCGTTCACCCGGACGGGTGACACGTCCCGATCAACCCACCGCCGACGTGCCGCCCGTCGGCGGGTGCGGCGGCTGGCCCGTGTACTCGCCTTTGCGACCGGAGACGACCTTTGCCAGCAGGTCGCGCATCGCCGCGGCTTCGGGGATGCCACGCTCCGCCGCGATCTGGCGTGCGCGCTTGAGCAACTGCACGGCCATGACCCGCGCCTGGTCCCCCGTGGCGCCGAGGTTGGCAAACGACTGCTGCAACATGGCGAGCAGGCGTTCATCCGCCAGGTCGTCCGGCCTCATGGCGCACGACCTTCCGCGCGTCGCTCGACGCGCACGCTCGCCGGGCCCGACGGCTCCAGGCCGAGCCGGGTGCCGGAGTCGACCGCATGTGTTTGCAGCATCGCGAGACCGATCGCGCCGCCCTCGGTGCCAGCCGCGACCGCGGCACGGATTTCGCCGACCTTCTGCGAACCCGCGTAGAGCACCGTTCCCTTCGCCGGCAGCCCGACACCAGCCTCAGCCGTCACGATGAAGAGCCGGCGGCGGACTTGGCCGAGGTTGTGCAAACGCGCCATCACCTCCTGCCCGAGGTAACAGCCCTTGGTGAAGGAAATGGCGTCATGCTCCAGGCCGCCTTCCATCGGCAGGTCATCGGACCCGAGTTCGTCCGGGACGACTGGAACGCCCGCGGCAATACGTCCGCGATCGAGCACGGCGCGCTCGACGCCACGTGCGCCATGCCGGGTGAGTTTCCCCGCCGCGTCGTCGATCAACGCGGCGGGGCCGAAAACACACCACGAGGACGCCGCCGCCATCCGCGCCGGGATAAGTGTGAGATCGCCCGCCACGGCAAAACACCGCGCCGCCGGCACCGCCATACCCAACAGGCGCACGGCCTCCCCGGCGCCCGCTCCGACAATCAGCAGCGCAGCGCTCCCTGGCGTCTGGTCCTCCACCACGACGTCATCCGCGATCACGTAGCTCTCAAGCCGCACGCGAATCGTATCGGCCGGTGAGGTCAGACTCACGACCTCGAACTCGTTCGCGCCCAGCTGCAGGACGTGACTTTCGGCGAGGGCGCGACCCTTGTGGTTGAGCCAAAGTCCGTAGGTCGCCGGGCCCGGCTCCGCCCGGCGCAGGTCGTTGGAAAACTGCCCCTGCAGGAACGTCGCCGCGTCGCTCCCGGTCACGCGCAAGCGCGCCGCCAGCGTGGTGCGGTGGTAGAGTGTGTCTTCCATCTCACTGGCAGTAGGCATCTTCGAGAGCTCCGGCGCCAAGCCGAAAAATCTCGAAAATTCCTATTGACCAGAACCCCAGAAACCAACATACACGTGTTAGAAATTTTCCACTTCCCCCGCTTAGCGGGGGTTTTTGGGGTAACTAAGAAAGCAATGGCGGGCCGCTTAGGGGTAGGCGGCCCGCCTTCTTTTTTACCCGACGCAACGCCCCACCCGAGAAGACACCGCGCTCGCCACCCAGGCCACCCACGGCCGGTCGTCGCGCCGCCGCCCGCGCCCCGGTTTTGACTCTCGACACCGCCCCGCCGCGCGCCCGAGAGTCGCACCCTTTTCCGTCCGCCAGCCACCGATCCAACGCCGTGCACCAGACCGCAGACATCAATGTCGTCAGCAACCGGGTCCTGCCCTCCCCCGCCGAGTTGCTGAAAATCGTCCCCCGCAGCGACGCGCAGTCGGACTTCATCGTCCGCAGCCGCCGTGAGATCCACGACATCATCTTCGGCGACGACAAGCGCCTGCTCGTCGTCGTCGGCCCCTGCTCGATCCACGACGTCGAGGCCGGCCGCGAATACGGGCGCCAGCTCGCCGCGCTCGCCCGCGAGGTCAGCGACCGGATGCTGCTCGTCATGCGCGTCTATTTCGAGAAACCGCGCACCACGGTCGGCTGGAAGGGCCTGATCATGGATCCGCACCTCGACGGCTCGGCCGACATCCCGGCCGGGCTGCACCTCGCGCGCTCGTTCCTGCGCGACATCGTCGACCTTGGACTGCCGACCGCGACCGAACTGCTCGACCCGATCACGCCGCAATACATCGCCGACCTGATCTGCTGGTCCGCGATCGGCGCGCGCACAACCGAGTCGCAGACGCACCGCCAGATGGCCTCCGGCCTGTCGATGCCGCTCGGCTTCAAGAACAGCACCGACGGCTCGATCTCCACCGCGATCAACGCCATCCGCGCGGCCAGCCAATCCCAGACTTTCCTCGGCGTGAGCCTCGAAGGCCGCGCCTCCGCCGTGACGACACGCGGCAACCCGAACTGCCACGTCGTCCTGCGCGGCGGCCGCGACGGCCCAAACTACTCGCCCGCCCATGTGGACGCGGTGGAGAAGACGCTGCGCGAGGCCAAACTCCCGCCAGCCATCCTCGTTGACTGCAGCCACGACAACAGCGCGAAAATGCCCGAGCGCCAGCCCGAGGTGTTTCTCAATGTCGTCGATCAGCTCGTCGCCGGCCGCACCTCGATCATCGGCGCGATGCTCGAGAGCAACCTCGAGTCCGGTAACCAGCCCTTCCCCGCCCCGCGCGAGAAACTTCGCCACGGCGTCTCGATCACCGACGGCTGTATCGGCTGGTCCGAGACCGAGTCCGTCCTGCGCGAAGCCCATCGGCGCCTCGCCGCCCGGTTCGCCTGACCGATAAAGCGGTTTGAAACACAGAGGTCACAGAGGCCGGGCCGAGGCCTGCTTGGCCTTTTTTGTGCCCTCTGTGTCCTCTGTGCTAACGCAGCTCGATCGTCACTGCGCCGCCACAGCTGCGACCGGCTTCACCCACGCGAGTGACTTCGCGATGGCGTCGATCATGAAGGCCGGCTTCACGCCGAGCGCGACGATGCCGACGAGCAGGATCACACACAGCGCGCGTGTCGACCAATCGAGCGAGATCGGCGCCGTCTCCACCGGATCGCGGAAGAACGCCTCCTTCACGAGGCGCAGGTAGTAATAGATCGCGATGGCCGTGTTCACGACCGCGAAGACGACGAGCGCGAGGTAGCCCTTGTTCAGCGCCGCGGTGAGGAGCGTCAGCTTGCCCATGAACCCGACGAACGGGGGGATGCCGGCGAGCGCGAACACGCCGACGAGCAGCGTGAGCGCGAGCAGCCAGGAACGCTTATGCAGGCCGGCGAGTTCCTCGATGGCCAGATTGCTGCCGTCGCGCGAGACACGCGCGATCACGACGAAGCAGGCCAGCACCATCAACACGTAGCCGCAGGTATAATACAGCGACGCGGCAAAACCCTGCGCATCGAGCGCGACAAATCCCATGAGCGAGTAGCCGGCGTGGGCGATGGCGGAAAAGCCCAGAAGCCGCTTCACGTCCTTCTGCATCAGTGCGGTGAGGTTGCCGTAGAGCATCGAGGCGCCGGCCAAGACTGCGAGGATGGTGGCGATCGTCGTGTTCGTCTCCGTGGCGGCCGCAACCATGCGCACGAGGATCGCCACACCCGCGACCTTCGGCAGCGAGGCGACGAGGCCGGCCGTGACGTTGGATGCGCCCTGGTAGACGTCGGGCGTCCAGAAGTGGAAGGGAAAGATCGCGAGCTTGTAGTAGAGCCCGGCGAGCGCGAGGGCCAGGCCGCTGATGGCGAGCGGGTGGCCGGCCGACATGAGCGGGCTGATCCGCGCGATCATGTCGGGCAGCATGGTCGTGCCGGTGAGGCCAAAGAGGTAGCTCAGGCCGAAGAGCATCACACCGTTGGCGGCGACGCCGAACATCATGTACTTCATCGCCGACTCCATCTGCGCCTTCTGCCCGGCGCGCTCGCGACGCATGGCGACGAGGAGGAAGAGCGGGTAGGACGAAAGCTCGAGCGCGATGACGAGCGCGATCAGCTCGACGCAGCTGACAAGCAGCAGCAGGCCGAGCATCGCACAGGACAGGAGCAGGAAATACTCCGGCTTCACATCGCGGCGGATGTCTTCGAGCGATCCGCCCAAGAGCAACACGCACAGATAGCCGACACCGAAGAAGAGTTTCAGCCACTGCGAGAACAGGTCGACGCGGTACGCGCCGCTGAAGAGCAGCGCCTCCTGATGGAGCGATACGATCGACGCGGCGATGATCGCCACGGCCGTGGCGA
>JACSRI010000199.1 GCA_014879845.1 Opitutaceae bacterium | reverse complement strand
GATGTAGTACTTGCCGCCGATCTTGTAGAAGTGGTGGCCCTCGCCCATGGCGTGGCCGCGCGGGATGATCACGCGCTCGCTGCCCTCGATGAAGCCCGAGAGGTCGGGCTTGAACTCGATCATCCGCACTTCGTCGTAGTTGTAGATCGCATAGATGCGGCCATCGTCGTCGAAGAGGACGGAGAGATCGTGGATGCCGCTGTCGAGCCGGCGGTGCTCCCACGGGCCGGCCGGGTCGGTGGCGGTGAACACCTGCAGGCCGTAGCCATTGACGTTGGAAAAGAGGTAGAACTTCCCCTGGTGGTGCCGGATACACGGCGCCCAGATGCCCTGGCCGTAAACCTCCTTGCCGTCCTCGAGGCGAAACGCCGGTCCGAGGTCGAGCCGCTCCGTGGCGTAGCTGAGGAAGCGCCAGTTCACGAGGTCCTTCGAGTGCAGGACGACGAGCGCCGGCATGGCGTGCATGGTCGTGCCCGCGAGGTAGAAGTCCTCGCCCACACGGATCATGTCGGGATCGGAGAACTCGTCGTAGAAGAGCGGGTTGGTGAAGGTGCCGTTGCCGTTGTCGGCCGTCCAGGAGGCGCGGGTGACGGCGGGCGCGGCGAGCGCAAGGAGTCCGAGGGCGAGCAGCGTGACGGGGCGGAGCATGGCGGGAAGGTGCGGTCTCAGCGGTGGATGCGAAGGATGGTGAGCGAGTGCGCGGGCACGGTCGTGTCGAAGGCCGGACTGACCGACGTGGTCGCGGAGACCGGCTGCACGACGGGCGGTTGGCCGTCCTCATTGACCGCGTCGGCCGACGGCCCGGTGAGCACGACGCGCTCGGCCCGGAAAGTCGTGCCGTCGGCGAGACCGGCGAGCCGGATGGCGAGCGCGGCGTCGGCCGCGTCGCCGTTGACGATCTTGAGGATCAGGTCACCCGAGACGGAATCCACCACGGCCGAAGCCGCGAGGCGGGCGCCCGCGGGCCGCCCGGCCAGCGTGGTCGCGAGCGCGCGGTCGCCGCCGTGGTGCCCGAATAGGCGCTGCACCTGGTAATTGGCCGTCCGATACACCGCGGTGCCGGTGAAGTAGATCATGTCAGGATGCCACTGCGTGTGCCCGCGGCGCGCGAGCAGCGGCGCGTAGGAGGCGAGGCGCACGGTGTCGCCGTTGCGCTCGAGGCTGGTGAGGCAGGCGGCCTCGGCGAGGGCGGAGCGCAGGGTGTTGCGGCGACCCTCGTCGTGCGCGGCGTACTCGCCCAGGTAGACCGCAGGTCCGGCGCGGTCGTAGCCGTCGTAGCGGGCGAGGTTGTCCCAGAACCACTGCGGCGGGAGGTAGTAGTGCTCGTCCACCATCGCGAGGTTCAGCTCGCGCGCGAAGGTCCATCCGTTGTCATAGTCCTCGCCGCTGGCGAAAGGTCCGGACGTGCCGATCACGACGATCTCCGGGTGCTTCTGCTTGAGCACGTCGAAGATCATGCGGAAGCGCTCCTTGAATTCCGGCGTGATCGCGTCCTCGTTGCCGACGCCGAGGTATTTCAGGCCGAAAGGTTCGGGGCGCCCGGCGGCGGCGCGCACGGCGCCCCAGCGTGAGGTCGCCGGGCCGTTGGCCCACTCGATCAAGTCAAGCACGTCCTGGATGTAGGCGGGCATCTCCGCGAGGGGCAGTCCCTCCTGTCCGCGGCCCGGCGTGTGGCCGGCGTGCTGACAGCACACGCCCGCGGTGACGACCGGGAGCGGCGCGGCGCCGATGTCCGCGCAGAACTGGAAATACTCAAAATAGCCGAGACCCATCGTCTGGTGGTAGCCCCAGGAGTTGCGCGCGGCGCGGCGCTGCTCGACCGGGCCCACCGTGTTTTTCCAGTCGTAGTAGTGCCGCACGCCCGGGCCGTGCACGAGACAGCCACCCGGGAAGCGCATGAACTTCGGCCGCAGATCGGCGATCGCCTCGGCGAGGTCGCGGCGCAAGCCGTTGGCGCGCCCCTGGAATGTGTCCCGTGGAAACATCGACACCATGTCGATCGCGAGTTCACCACGCTCGTGCGCAGCCAGGACGAAGCGCGCCTCGCTGTCCGAGCGCGAGGGCACAAGCGTCGCGCGGTGCTGCGTCCAGGTGCGGCCGACGACCTCGAAGCGGGCCTCAGCCAGCGTGGTGCCATCCTTCGCCTCGAGGCGCACGGTCACCGGCATGGGCTGGTTCTGGTCGGCGTCGTTGGTCCACTTGCGCCCCATGTAGGCCTGGTAGGCCCAGAACGAGGCTTCATACGCCTGGCCGCCCTCGACGGGGATCTGGTCGAAGCCGCGGTTGGCGATCCCCACGCTGCCACCGGCCTTGAGCACGGTGAGGAGCAGGTAGTGCGGATTGTTCACGTGCACCGGCCGCGAGTCGCCGAGCCCGAGGGCGCCGTCGGCCTCGCCGGTCTTCACGAGGTCCCAGAAGGAGAACGGCCCCCATGCCGTCTGCTCGGTCGCGCTGTATTCAAAGGATCGATTCTGGATCAACTCGGCATAGAGTCCGCCGTCGGCGGCGTAGTTGAGATCCTCGAAGAAGACTCCGAGAAGTTCCGGGCTGATCGCCCGTCCGGGCCCGCCTGCATCGACCTGGATGGTCACGGGAGCACCGGCGACGCGAGCCGATGCGAACGAGAATCCGACGACGAAGGCCACCAGCGAAACAGGCAAGGCCGGGAGCCATGGGGCATGACTACGAACGGGGCACATGGCCCCATTCGAAATCCAAAAGGCATCGCGTAGCAATGACGACCAACACGCCAAAAGACATAGGCGCGACGACGGTCACGCGCGGATGCGCCTCATCTCACGGCCATCCCACTGCGAACGGCCCGGACCAACTCCGGGCATCAATTCCGAACCTCGACAATCACCCGCGCGTAGCGGGTGAGGCGCGGTACGCCGTGGTCGGTCACGGCGAGGATGATGTGCATCTCTCCCGTGCCGGGCGCCATGACACGGCCGGCCGGCACGGTGAACGCGGCCTGCGGCTGGTCGAAGCCGGTGATCGCGACAGGCTGCCCCGAGCGGGCGTCGGAGACGGGAAACGTGCCGGCCTCATGGTAATAGAACCAGGCGTAGGACACGGCGTCGCCGTCGGGATCGGTGGTGCCCTCGGCGCTGAGCGCCACGCGCTCGCCGGGCCGCGCCGTGAGCCGCGCCGCATGCGCGAGCCGCGGAGCCGGCGGATGATTGGCCTCGTCGTAGGGCTTGATCGTCCAGTCCATGCGCGCGGCAAAGTCGTTCTGAAACGCCTCGCGCCAGCGCCAGATCGTGGCGTGGTTGTCGTCGTGCCAGCGGCCGTCGATGCCCAGCACCTCGTCGTCGGCGTCGGTCCAGATCGGACGCGTCTCCGGCGCTAGGTGCCACTTCATCGGCCGCGGGGTGTAGAGTTCGTAACGGCCACCCCACCCGCCCCAGTCCGGGCGGTCCGGCACGTTCAGGCCGTTGTTGACCAGGCCGAGGAAACTCGGCGTATCGCCCTCCATCAGGTACTCCCAGTGCGGATACTCGGCGCCGAGCGGGCCCTTCCTGCGGATGTTGCGCTCGAGCCACTCGTTGGTGACGAGCGAGAAGTCCGCGCCGTCGCAGCGGGCGTGGAACTGGTCGCCGCTGATGCCGCTCCAGGTGGCGTGATGGTAGGCGCCGCCGGCGTTGAAGCCGGGACTGACGACATAGAAGAGCCCGGGGAACTCCCGGCGCAGCCACGGCCCGGAATCGTCCTGATCAGAGATGGCGTAGACGCGGAGCTTCGCGACGGCCCGAGTCACGGCCTCGGGCGCACGCGTCGCGCGGATCTTCCACAACGCCTGCGCCAGCACGTTGGGTCCGCCCCACACCGGCACCCAGATCGGGCGCGCGTCGTCGCGGTCGATGGCGCGGATCAACAGCTCGGAGCCTGGCGAGTCGTGCCCTTCGCCCACGGCCTGCATGCCATAGGCGGGCAGTCCCTCCGAAACGAGGGCAAGGAGCTGCTCGCCTGTCGGGTAGCCGGACTCGTGCCTCTCCAGGTTGTCGCGCACCGTGCCATAGGCCTCGACGATCCTCCGGATACGCTGCGGCGCGACGCGGTTGCGCTGGTGTATGGACGTCGTGGCGACGAGACCCTCGGTGTCGAGCTGGTTCGCGTAGGTCAGGTAGCGCACCATCGACATCGCATCATCGGGTTCGTTCTCGATATCGGTGAGGACAAAGACGCGGGGCTTGTCGGCGGTGGCCAGCGCAACGGTGCACAGAAGCGTGGCGGCGAGCGCAGCGAGTTTTCTCATGGTGCGGGTCGGTGAACGGCGACGTCAATGGGCCGGAGTGATCCGCGACTTCCAGGCCGGGTAGTCGCGGTCCAGGAGGTCGGCCGGCGCGTCGGTGTGATACGCGTAGCCCGCGCGGCGCTCGTAGTCGATCAGAGCGAAGTCGTAGACGGGTTGCGAATCGCGATCCATGTAGAGCGGGCGATTCGTGCCCAGTTCGTAGAAACGCGCCCAGAGCGGCGGCGCGGCCGGATCGGCCACAAGCTGGCGGTCGGGCCGGCTGCCCGACCGCTCGATCAGCTCAACACGCTGCCCGTGGATCGCCACCGCGCGAAACCACGCCACCGCACCCTCGACCGAGGCGACGATCTCCGGCGTCGGCTGTTCGATCCCCATGAGGAAACGCACGATGCCCACGCTCTCGGCGCCCGAGAGCGACGGCGGCTCGTACTTGCGCGCCCACGCCGGCGCGAGCGTCACCTCGTCGTGCTGCGCGCACCAGGCCGTGGGTATCCCGTCCTGCACGATCTGGGTTTTGAGGATGCAGTCGGTGCCGCGCACCACGGCGTCGGCGGCGCGCGCGCGGCGCTCGGCGTCGACAAACGCCAGCGGGTCCCGGCCCCGCGCCACGTCGCGCAGCAGATCGAGGGCGTTGACCATCGCGCCGTCGTTGTAGGTGATGTGCGCGTAGTAGCCCTTGCGCAACGGGAAGAACTGTGGGAATCCGCCGTTTGGATACTGGCTGGCGAGCAGGTAGTCGATGCCGCGCTCGGCCGCGGCGCGATACGCCGCCTCCCCGGTCGCCCCGTAGACGAGCGCGAGGAAACGAATCGGCACCGTCGTCGATTGGTTGTCGATGGTGTTGGCTTTGCCACCCTCCTCCACGACCGCGAGCGCCTCGGGCGTGGCCGGCGCGAGCAGGTCGGTGTTCTTCGGCCACGCACCGGCCGAGGACTGGTAACGCAGGACGTTGTCGGCCGCAGCCCGTGCTTCCGGCGAGGCATACCAGTCGGACTTCTGCCGGAGCAGCCGGGCGCTCCACTTGAGTGACGCTGCGTCCTGCGCCGCCAAGGGCAGACACGCGGCGACGATCGAGAGCAGAAACGGAACAAGGCGAGAGCGGCTCATGGTTTCACGGTGACGACAACTCGCTGATAACGCGAGAGCGCGGGCGTGCCCTTGTCGGTCAGGCGCAGGATGACGTGGAGCGTCTCAGGCTCGTCGACCTTGGGCGCGATAAACCAGGCACCGGAGGCGTTCTCCGCGCCCTCGATCTTGACCGGCTGCCGGCAGGTGCCGGCCTCGGGGTAGACGAACCAGAGGAAACTCAGGCTGCCGCCGTCCGGGTCCGTGCTGGCGTCCGCGCTCAGGCCGAAGCCCTGGCCGGACTTGACCGTGACTTCTGCGGGATGGTCGAGCACGGGGACCGGAGGATGATTGGCCTCCGCGTAGGCCTTCGTGGTCCAATCCATGCGCGCGGCGAAGTCGTGCTGGAAGTCGTCGCGCCAGCGCCAGAGCGTGACGTGGTTTCCCGTGAACGTGCGCCCGCCCGGCTTGACCGCTCGCTTGTAGGGCTCGGCAAGATACGGCGTGTAGGTGTCGGAGGTGTTGGTCCAGATCGGACGTGTCTCGGGCTCGGGGACGACGATCGAGCCGTCGTCCTTGATCGTGTCGAACGCCGGCGTCGCGAGTTCGTAGCGCCCGCCCCAGCCGCCCCAGTCCGGGTGCTCCGGCGCGTTAAGTCCGTTCGGGATCAGCCCGAGGTAGGCCGGCGTGTCGCCCTCCATGCCCCAGGCGACATCGGGATAGGCGGCGCCGAGTGGCCCATGCCCCTGCTGGATGTGCTGCGCCAGCCAGGGGTTGCTGATCGTGGTGTTGTCGATGCCCTCGTAGGTGTTGTTGATCGCGATCCAGGTGGCGTAGCCGTAGGCGTCGCCGGGCGTAACGATATAGAACAGGTCGGGAAACTTCCGACGCATCCAGGCGCCGCTGTCATCCTGGTCGGAAATGGTGTAGACGCGCAGCTTGGCGATGAGGCGACGGGCCTCCTCGCGGGGGCGCGTGCGGTCGATCGTGAACAACGCCTGCGCGAGCGTATTGGCGCCGCCCCAGACGGAAATCCACACCGGACGATCGTCGTCTTTCTCCAGCGTGCGGATGATCCAGTCCGAGCCCTCGGAGTCCTTGCCATCGCCCACGCCCGACATGCCGTATTCAGGCCGGCCCTTCTTCGTGCGCGCGCGCAGCTGATCCGCCGTCGGGTAGCCGGTCTCGTGCTTGAGCAGGTTCGGCTGCACCCGGGAGTAGGCGTCGAGGATGCTGGAGATGAACTCCGGCCGGATCCGGTTTTGCTGCCAGCACGACGTCGTGGCGACGAGGCCCTCGATGTCGATCTGGTTCGCATAGAGCAGCAGGCGCACGAGCGACTGCTGATCATCGGGATCGGCGCCCATGTCGGTGAGCACGATCAGGCGGTGGGGACTGCCGACCGCACCAAGCGGCAGAAGGAGGGCGATGGCCCAGGCGAGGAAACGCAGGCGTGTCATGGGTGAGATGGGCTAAAGGTGGATTCGGGAGTGGCCATGCGGCAGCGCTCCAGGCGCGCGGCGAAGTCGTGGAGAAACTCCTCGCGCCACTGGCTCACCGTCCTCGCGCCGTGGTGCGGACCCTCGGCGACCGCGGGTGAGGGATCGTCGGTCCACCAGTGCGGAAGCGCCGGATCAGGCGCGAACGCGACCTCGCCGGACGGCAGGTAGGTGGTGAGTTCCCCACTACGTCCATCGAGCGCCGGCGCGTTGCTCCGGATCGTGTAGCGGTAGGTCTTGGGATCCTTGGCGCAGAAGCGGAATCGCACATGGCCGTCGCCGTCGAGATGACCGAGGAGCGACTGATTCTCAATGAGCATGTGCGCCTCGGGCGTGGACGGTGCGCCGTCGCCCAGCGGCAGCACCAACTCGAGGATGCCGAAGATCTCCAGGCGATCGTCGGACGTCGTAAGCCGGTCGAAGCGCGCATACGGTCGCGTCCACGCGCGCACGTAGCGTCCACCCCAACCGGGCTGGAACGGCAGCCCGGGATCGCCACGGAGCAGCCAGCTCACGGTCGGCGTGTCGCCCATCTTGAGCGCCGTACGCGTGCGCTCCTCGAAGCGGATCCCGTGGGCGAAGAAGTCGCCGAGCGCACCGCGCCCAGTCGCATGCGCCGGCACGAAGGCGTCGGCCGCGAGGTCGCCCGCCTGATCGCCGCCGAGGAACCAGCCGCGGTAGGTCGAGTTCGACTCGATGATCCAGAGATCCCGGTGGTGCGTGGCGAGGTAGTGGTAGGCGTCGGGGCTCCACTTCTTGTTGGGTCCCCCGATGAAATGCACCCGCAACTTCGGAAGAATGTCCGGCGCATCATGCAGCGCCTGCGCGAGGTCCTCGATGCCGCCCCAGATGAGCACGTGGAGTGGACGCGGATCATCGCGCCGCGCGCACTGCACGATCCACGCCGAGCCTTCCGTGGGCTGGCGATACCCGCAGTACGGCGCGACCTCGGTCTCACCCTGTTGGGTGATCGCGCGCAGCGCCTCGGGTGTCGGATAGCGGTCCGACCACGTGCGGAGTTTCGGGAAGTCGGTCGCGTAGTGGTCGATCACCGACAGGATGTGCCCCTTGCGCCCTGGACCGTACGGGGAGGAGATCAGCCCCTCGAGATCGAGCACGTCGGCGTAGAGAAGCACGTGGACCATCGACTGGAAGTCGTCGAAGTCGGTGCCCCCGATGTCCGTCGAGACGATGACGCGGTGCCGCACGCCGGCGAGCGCGCCCTGGTCGGCCGACGCGGGAATAGAGAACGAGGCGACGGCAAGGAACCCAAGGAGTAGTTGCCTCATGATCACGAATCCCGGTTGCGCGGCGCGCTGGCCTGGTCGATGGCCACGGCCACGAGGATGACGTAGCCCTTGATCACGAGTTGCCAGAACGGCGAGACGTTGAGCAGGAACAGGCCGTTGTTGAGCACGCCGATGATCAGGCAACCGAGCACGGTGCCCAAGATCGTGCCGCGCCCACCGGAAAGCGAGGTGCCACCGATGACGACGGCGGCGATGGCATCGAGTTCGTAGCTGAGCCCGGCGTTGGGCTGGGCGGAGTCGAGGCGCGAGGTCACGATCAGTCCGGCCACGCCGGCGAGCGCGCCCGCGAGGGTGTAGACCGAGATCTTGATGCGGTCTACGTTCAGGCCGGTGAGCCGCGCGGCGCGGGTGTTGCCGCCGACGGCGTAGAGGTGCCGGCCGAAGCGTGTCCGTTTCGCCACGACAAGGAACATGCCAACCAGCACGACCATGATCCACACCGGCACCGGCACGCCGAGCCAGGCTCCCGTGCCGATCTGGCCGAAGTCCGCACCAAGCCCGGTGATGGGAAACCCGCCGGTCCAGAGGAAGGCGAGGCCGCGCGCGATGCTGAGCATGCCGAGCGTGGCGATAAACGGCGGCAGCCGGAACCGTGTGATCGCCACGCCATTGTGCCAGCCGAGTGCGGCGCCGATCAACACGCCGGCGAGGATCGCACCCGAAGTGGTGAACTGCAGATGCAGGCCGAGCGCGGGAATCGAGAGCCCGTTCTTGAGCAGGCCCGCCGCGACGGCGCCGGAGAAACCGAGGATCGCGCCGACCGAGAGGTCGATGCCGCCGCTGAGGATGACCAGCGTCATGCCGAGCGAGAGGCACATGTTGATCGAGACCTGGCGAAGGATGGTGAGGCCGTTGTCGGTGGTGAGGAAATGCTCGGACATCACGCTCAGCGCGACGGTCATCAGGACAAGGGCGATGAGGGACCGGAAGCGGGCGAAGAACGCAGATGTCTTTGAGGCGGGCATGGCGGACGTTCAGCAGGCAATGGCCGCGGCGCGGTCGGGCAGCGCGGCGTGGAGCACGCGCTCGGGTGTGGCCTCGGCGCGGGAAAACTCGGCGGTCTTGCGGCCCTCGCACATGACCATCACGCGGTCGGCGAGCGCGAGGACCTCCGGAAGCTCGGAAGACACGACGATCAGGCCGAGTCCGCGCTGCGCGAGGTCGTCGATGAAGGAGTAGATTTCGCGCTTGGCATTCACGTCGATGCCGCGCGTGGGTTCGTCGAGCAGCAGGACCTTCGGCGCGGTGGCCAGCCACTTGGCGAGGATGACCTTCTGCTGATTGCCGCCGGAGAGGTTGACGATGAGCTGGGCCAACGACGGCGTCTTCACGCGGAAGCGCTCGACGTAGGGCGTGACCACCGCGGCCTCCCGCGCGTCGCTCACGAACCCGGCGCGCAACGTGCGGTGCAGGCAGGCCAGGCTGGCGTTGGCTGCGACGCTCATCGGCAGGACGAGACCGTCGCGTTTGCGATCCTCGGGCGCGAGCGCGAGGCCGGCGGCGATGGCGTCGGCGGGCGAGCGCAGGACGACCGGCCTTCCCTCGATCGCGAGCCGTCCCGTGCTGCGGGCGGCGTGCGCGCCGAAGATTGACTCGAGCAATTCCGTGCGACCGGCACCGACGAGACCGAAGACGCCGAGCACCTCGCCGCGCCGCAGCGTGAACGAAACCTTGTCCACGAGGAAGGGCCGGCCCGCCCCTTCGCCGGGCAGCGAGATCTCTTCGGCGCGCAGCAACTCATCGCCGGGTGCGGCCGGTGTTTTCTGATAAACCTCCTTCGACTCGCGGCCCGCCATCAGGCGAATGATCGCCTCGCGCGTGAGGTCGCGGAACAGCGCCTCGCCCACGACCCGGCCGTCGCGCATGACCACGACGTCGTCGCAGAGGTGCGCGAGTTCCTCGAACTTGTGCGTGATGTAGACCAGGCCGACACCGCGGCGCTTCAAGTCGGCGATCACGCCGAAGAGCACCTCGACCTCGTGCGCGGAGAGCGAGGACGTGGGCTCGTCGAGGATGAGCACGCGCGCCTCCTCGGCCACAGCCTTGGCGATCTCGACCAGCTGCTGCTGGCCGACGCGCAGGTCGGCCACGAGCGTCTCGGGCGCGACCTTGAGGTCGAGGCGCGCGAGCACGGCCTGCGTATCCGCATGCAGGCGACCATAGTCGATCAGCCCGAGGCGCGTGCGCGGCTCGCGCCCGAGGAAGATGTTCTCCGCGACGGAGAGATAGGGGATGAGATTGAGTTCCTGATGGACGATGCCGATGCCGCGGGCCTGCGCCTCGCGCGGCGTGGCGAAGCGCACTGGCTGACCTTCGAGGTGGACCGCGCCAGCGTCGGGCGGAAACACCCCGGAGAGCACGTTCATCAGCGTGGACTTACCCGCGCCGTTTTCGCCGAGCAGCGCCACGAGCCGGCCGGCGCGCACACGCAGGCTCACGCCATCGAGCGCGCGCACGCCTGGGAACGATTTCTCGATCCCCACGGCCTCGAGGATGGTGTCGGTGACCGGCGATGTCATCGCACGACCTCCGCCTGAACGGGGATGAAGACCAGCAGCGGCCCGTTCGTCGGCACACTTTCGGGCGCCTCGACGCAACCGGCGAAAGTCAGGCGAACGCCGACCTCGATGCCGGCCTTAAGCGAGGGTTGGACGCGCTCCTCGACCAGGCGATTGATCTCGGCCGACACGGCGTTGAACTCGGCGAGCCCCGGCACGCGATTGAGCTCGAGCAGCCCACATCCGTCACGCACGGCGTTGCCAAAGACCGGGCCCGTGCGCACGGCGACGATCAGACCCGGCGCGCCGTCGACCTCGACGAGCAACCGGCTCCGCTCCACCGCGGTCACGCGTCCGGAGCCGCGCGCAAAGTAGTACCAGGTCGTCCCCTCGCCCACCTTGTGGCCGTAGGTTCTCGCCGCCGCCATGGGATCGGCGCGCACGGCGAGGGCGATCGGCGCGAGCGCGGGAGCTTGCGTCGCGGCGGGCTGGAGCCTTTCGGTCCAGAATGTGGTCGTGAAGGCCGCCGCATCGAAGGGCGCCGCGGCGTCGCCACTCGTGCCGACCGGTCTTCCATCCGGACCCAGGCGACTGACGTGAAGCGGCGGGTACACCACGAACAGGACGATCACGACGAGCGCGGGCGCCAGCCAGCCCCAGGGGACCTTGATGCGTCCGGCCGTCATCACGGCTTGCGGCCGTAGTCGCCGAACTTGGCGACGTTGTCCTTGGTGACCAGTTCGACCGTCACGGGCACGCGCTGCGGGAAAGTGCGCTCGCCCTTGAAGAATTTGTCGGCGTTCTCGGCCGCGGTGCGCGCCATGATTTTTGGGAACTGCATGCCGGTGGCGACGATCTTGCCCTCGGCGATGGAACGCACGACATCGTCGGCACCGTCGAAGCCAAAGACCTTCACCTTCTCCGCCTTGCCGGCGGCGAGCAGCGCCTGGTACGCACCCATCGCCATGGCGTCGTTGCCGCAAAACACGGCGTCGATGTCCGGGTTGGCCTGGAGGATGGCCTCGAGCACCTCGAGCGCCTTCGTGCGATCGAACTCCGCACTCTGCTGCGCGACCATCTTCAAGCCCGGGTAGCGGTCGACCACGCTGTGGAAACCCTTTGATCGGTTCCAGGTGTTGGTGTCGGCGACGATGCCGAGCAGTTCCACATACGTGCCCTCCTCGCCCACCTGCTCGACTAAGTACTGACCGAGCGCGACGCAGCCGGAGTAGTTGTCGGAGAGGATCTGCGAGGTGGCGGCATCGTTGGCGGCGATCTCACGGTCCATGCAGAAGACCGGGATGCCGGCGGCCTTGGCGCGGCGCACATTGGCGACCGAGCCCTCGGCGTCGGTGCAGTTGAACAGCACCGCGCCGTAGCCGGCGGAGATGAGGTTGTCGAAGTGCGTGGATTCCCTCGCCGGGTCGTTCTGTGAGTCGAAGATCGCGGCCTCGTAGCCGAGTTCCTTCGCGCGATCACGCGCCGTCTCGGCGAGCACCACGAACCAGGGATTGTTCAGCGTCGAGACGACCACGGCGACGCGCGTGGACTTCGGCGCGGTCGCAGAACCGGAGCCTGGGGTCGCGTCACGCGAGGGCTTGCACGCAACCAGGAGCAACAACGCGAGGAGGCCGAGGTGAGCGAGGAGACGGACGAGGCGGACGGACTTCATGACTGGGGCGGGAGACGGCAGGCGAATGGGGCGGCCCGCGATCCGAACAGCGCCGCACGCAGCCCTTTCCCGGGGCCACGGGCTCACGTCGGACAGGGGTAGCTTGTGGGACTGACGCCCGCAGAGACTACACCAAGATCCCGGGGATCTCTGCACCGATTCTCGTCAATACTCCCGCTTTTCTAGTACGAGATCTCCACGTTCCGCGGAAGTTCTGCCCCTGACGCAGAGCCTCACGGCACCACGTAGACCTCGACCAGCGCGATGCCGCTGCCGCCGTCGGCGCCGCGGGCTTGCACGGTGTAGGCACCAGGCGGAAGCGAGACGACGAAGGCCGCGTCCTTGCTGCCCGCCGCGAGCGAAAAGGCGCTCACCTGCGCGGCCACGGTCCGCGTCGTCGCAGCACCAGGGGTGCCGTCCCAGTCGTCGTTGATCAGAATGCGCTCCTGCCCGCGGTAGATCTCGAGATGCGGGTCGTCGAGCACGCCGTTCACGCCGAAGCGCGCCAACCCCGGACCGACTGCGCGGACGAGGAACGTGCGCGAACCCTCCGCCGAGACGACAAAGCCCGGGATCATGATGTCGCCACCTGTGCCGACGTACCCGCGGTTGGAGATATTGAGGAGCCGCGCGCTGGGTGTGCCGCCGTCCGCGTCGTAGAGTTCCACCAACGCGATGCCCGTGTCGCTCCCTTTTCCGCCCGCCACGACAGTGTAACGGCCGGGAGCGAGATCGGCGACGAGCGCGGCGTCGGCGCTACCGGCGTCCAGGCCGAACGCATACACCGCGGCCGCAGTGGCAGCGACGACATCGGCGTCGGCCAGGGTGCCCCAGTCGTCGTTGCTGGCGAGATCGACATAGCGGTCGAGGGCTCCGTCGTAACGCTTGAGCACGAACTGCGGGTCCGGCAGCGGTGCTGGTACGCCCATGCGCGCGAGCCGGGGACCAACGGCACGGACGAGGATCCGCTTCGTGCCCGTGCCTCCGATGACGAAGCCGGGAATCAAAACATCGTCTCCAGTCAGCGAGAGGCCGCGGGTGGAGAGATTGAGCGCACGGGCGTCGGACGGCGGCGCGGGATCGACCGTGACGACCGCGCCGCTGCTCGTGGTGGAGAGCCCGTAGGCCGTCACGACGACGGTATAGGTGCCCGCGTGAAACGCCTGCACACTCGGGATGGTGTAGGTCGCGCCAGTCGCACCGGGGATGTCGATGCCGTCGAGGCGCCACTGATACGTGAGCGCGCCGGAGCCACTTGCCGCGACCGAGAGCACGACCTCGCCCCCAGCCGTCTGCGTCGCCGCGAGCGGCTGCTGCGTGATGCCCGGCGCCACCCCGGGCACCTCGGCATACAGGCGCGCGATCTCCACCGCGCTCAACGCGCTCGCGTAGATGCGGAAGTCATCGATACGCCCGTCAAGGTAGGCGTCAGCCGCCCACTGCGAGCGGCCGAGATAGTTCTGCGTCGAGGCGCCGAGCGACGTCGGCGTGAGGGTCATGCCGGCATTGCGGCCGACCTCGACGCCGTTGACATAAAGCACGCCGGTGCCGCCGCCGAGCGTCACGGCCACATGCGTCCACGCGCCGGTGGGTAGAGCGGAGGTGCCGTTGATCACCTGCTCGCCCGAGCCGGCGGTGATGGCGAAACGCACGACCGAGCTGGCTCCATTGCGCGGCGTGAGAAACATGTAGCTGCCGGTCCCGGAGCCAAAGTCGAAGATGCGCGACCAGGCGCTCGCGGCGTCGAGCTGGACCCACGCGGCGACCGTAACCGAGGAGAGGCCATCGACCACGCCGGTGGGCAGCGTGAGGTGGTCGTTGGCGCCATCGAGATCGATCGCGCCTCCGAACCTGCCGGTCGTCCAGGTCGGCCCGTTCACGAGCGAGCCAGTCCAGCCGTGCCCGGTCGCGTCGACGGCGGAGACTCCGGCCGTCTCGTCGAACGCCAGGCGCGCGTGCAGCACGGCACCCCACGCCGCGGCACTGTTCAGGCTCTCGCCGGCGACGTGGTTGGCTGAGACGACATAGTAATACGTCGTGCCGGCGGCTGCGCCGGTATCGCTGTATGCGGTGGTCGCGACACCCGTGGCGATCGTCTCGAACGGACCATCGACGCGGTTCGACCGTTTCACGTTGTAGCTCGTCGCGCCGGGCGCCGCGGTCCACGTGAGATCGTTGCGCATGGCGGAATACACCTGCACGCCCAGGCCGGTCGGGATCGCGGGCGCCGCCGCGGCCTGTACCGCCCAGTTCTGGGTGCTGTCGCCACGGTAGGCGAACTGCCGCGCCGCCGCGCCGCCGCTGATCGAGGCGCCCTCGATGCCGATGCTCAGTCCACCCTGCACGGGCATGAGCCGGAAATAGCCGGAGTCGGTCGGCACCGCGAGGTAGCGCTGGTATTTCGACTCGATCGTCCACCAGGCGACGAAATCGAGCGGATCGTCGTCGCGCGTGTAGAACACGCTCCAGCTCCACGTGTTCGCCGCCGACGTGATCTTGTAGTTGCCCGCGCCGAGATGCTGGAAATTCCAGAGCTGGTGTGCGGCGGAGGTGAACGGTTGCTGCACCACGGTACCGCTGCCGGTGACACCCTGCAGCACCTTGGCGCTCACGCGGTTGACCAGCTTGTACGTGCCATTCGCGACCGGGCCGGAGCTCGTGGGCGAGAGTTCGATCCAGTTGAGCGCCGGGCTGCCCTGCACCAGTTCCACGCGCATCTTCTGGCGCCCGAATCCGAGAAAGACCTGTCTGGTCGCCGTCGCCCAGGTCGAGGCACCACCCGTCGAGGCAAGGTCCCAGGCGCGGGTCACATCGACGCCGTCACAGAGCACGCGGAGGCCGCTCGCCGCCGCCCCGGCATGGCGCACGCGCATGTCGTAGTATCCGGGCTCGCGAACGAAAACCGTGTAATCGAGCCACTCGCCCGCCGCGGTCGCGCCCACGGCCGTGCCGCCGCCGGTGTCGGTCGACGCGATGAGGTCAACGCCCTCGTCCGTGCGCGCCGCGCCGCCGGTGTTGGCCGATGTGGTGTCGTGGTAGGCCACACCCTCGCCGCCGACATCGAAGTCCTCGGCCTCGATGCGCAGCGTGCCAGTGAGCATCTGGCTGGTCCACGTCTCGGTCGTGGCGCGGGGCACGCCGCCGTTGCCGTGGACACCTCGCGCGACCGGCCACATGCCGTAGTCGGGCACCCAGGACACGCCGGCGCGGTCGACGATGTCGCGGAAGGCGGTGGCATCGGTCACCGCGCTGTTGATGAAGTTCGGCGGGATGTGCAGGAACGAGAGCCACGAGACGCCGAGGCGCTCGAGCTCGGCCGTGAGCTCGATGTCCTGCACGTCGTGCCCGCTCTCGCCCCAGTCGGCCGCGGTGAACTCCGTCATGAAGACGGGGAAGCCGGCGGCCAGGATCGTCTCCACCGATCTCGTCGTCTGCTTCCAACCCGCATAGCCGTGAAAGGCGACAGCGGCATTGCTCCAGTCGACCGAGGCGGCGGTGGAGACCGAACGAATGTCCGCCACGGCGCTCGCCCCATCCCCCAACACGGAGACTGAAAAGAGCAGGATCGGGGTCTGGGGCGCGAGACCGCGGATCAGCGTGTAGGCGTCGCGCTCCATATCGAGCGTCGCCTGGCTGTAGGGCGTGCTCCAGGCAAACGGCTCGTTCTGGATCTCGAAAAGCACGTGCGGCTCGTCCTTGTAGCGCGGTGCGTAGAAGCGCCAGAAGTCGAGGACGTAGTCGCGGTTGAACTTTCCGTTCTCCGCGCCGTTGCCGATCGTGATGACGAGGTAGAGCCCGGCTTCGCGCGTCATCTGCACCATCTGGTCGATGCGGCCCGCCGCATAGCCGGGCGCAGTGCTGCCCGTGGCGGGGTAGTTCGGATCAAAGACTTCGCCGTAGAGATGCACGGCGTTCTGCCCGAGCTCGCGGATCGCCGCGATGTTGGCGTAGGGCGGCGGGTTGCCCCATTCCGTCGAGGCGAACGGACCGCGCAGGAGCTGGCCGTTGTCGGCCACGAAGGTCGTGCCGTTCATGCGCGGGCGCCCGCGAGCGGCGGACTCCATGAGCGGCGCGGTGTCGGCGAAGGTGAACGAATCCACGTCGACGTACCCGGCTCCTGGATTCGGGTTGTAGCAGAAGAGCGCGAACTTCTGCCCCTGGAACGTGCTGTGCACGATGTCGAAACCGAGCGGGAACGGCCCGCCCAGGCGCGTCCAAGTCGCGCCGTCTGTGCTGTAGGAGCATGTGGCGAGGTTGGTCTCGAAGTTGAGGTCCGTCCGCAGGTGGAGCGTGTCCCCTGCGAATGCGACGCCCGAGATGGCCGTGTAGGCACCGACGCCGCGGTGATCCACGCGCATGCCGAGCGTGCGCGCGCCGCCGGCCCCGGCGGTGACGAAAATGTGCCCGTTGACCTTGCCGAGCGTCCCGAAGCCGGCGACGTCGCCGGCCTGCATTCCGGCGAGATCGAGCCGGACGATGCCGTGGGAACGCGGCCCCTGCCCTTTTTGCGTGAGTGTGTTTCGCGCGGTCCAGAACTCGGTCGCCCGGGTCGGTCGCAAGCGCAGGTGGCCGGGGCGCTCGGTCAGCGACCACTTTGCGGGATCGGGGTTGTGGTTCCACTGCCACTGCAGTCCGAGCGTGGTGGCGCTGAAGTCGTCGGAGGTCGCCGGCTGCGCAAGCGGTTTGCCGGCGATCGGCTTGGTCGCGGTCGCGGGAACCTGGTTTGGTGCGGCGGGCGTCCCGAAGACCGGCCAGTTGTTTTCCCAATACACCGGGCTGATCTGCGGCATGCGGCCGACCGCGCCGCTGTCCTTGTGGACAAATCCCCACCACGAGCCGTCGGGCAGGTCGACGATCGCGCCCTGGTGGCCGCCGGTGGGCGCGGTGAGACACACGTGGCCGGTTTCCCACGGACCGAGCAGGTTGGTCGCACGCGAGCACAGGAGCTGGAACGGCCAGACCGAGGGCTTGGCGTTGAAGAGGTAATAGGTGCCGTCGCGCTTGATCAGGTGCGAGCCCTCGCCGCCGGTGGTGACGAAGTTGTTGGTCTGCGCCACGACGGCGGAGTAACTCGCGTTGAGCCGCATGAGCGTGAGGGAGCCGTTGCCGCTGACGATGTATCCAGTGCCGTCGTCATCGATGAAGAAGCCGGGATCGTAGGCGGAGCGGTCGAGCTGGTGATATTGCCAGGGGCCGGCGGGATCGGTCGCGTGGTAGATGCGCGCGTTGCCGAACGTGGGATTGACGACGACGTAGAACGTCCCGTCGCGGTGCCGGATGCTCGAGGCCCAGTAGCCGCCGCGGTAGGCGGAGCCGTTGACGAGATCGTAGGCGTCGCCGCCGTCGACCGTGTCGGCGACGTGTCCGACGAGTTCCCAGTTCACGAGGTCGGGCGAGCGCAGGACGTTGATACCCGGCGAATCGACGAAACTCGTCGACACCATGTAGAAGGTCTCGCCCACGCGGATGATGTCGGGATCCGGGTAGTCGGCGTAGAGCACCGGGTTGGTGAAGGTGCCGTCGCCGTTGTCAGAAGTGCGCGCAGATACTGCGGACTGGTGCAGGCTGGCCGCGACAATGAGGGCCAGGCAAAGACGTGGAGTCGTCATCATGCTTCAGTGGCGTGGGGTGCTCGATGGGGACGATTCGGGAGAATCGGCCACGAGCCTTGCGCATCACCAGGCCTGATGAAACCGTCGGCCCACGCAAACGTCTGCATGCTGACGTGGTCGCCGGCAGACGGTGCGACCGCCTTGCTGGGCCGGCATCCGCGGCTCGCCACGCGGACCTTCGTGTTGAGGCCGCTGGCGGACATCCGTCCCGACCTTGTGATGCCGGGCCAGACCGACTCGGTCTCCAAACTCCTCGCTGCGATTCCGCACGCGGATGCCGTGCGCATGGTGGCCCCAACATGGTGAAACAAGCGGACTTGCCGGGCGACACCATCCGCGCGAAAATCGCTTCAGGCGCAACCATGATTCCACTCGCCCAACGGTTCCGGGAACTCAAACAGTCCGGGCACAAGATCGCAGCGCTCACCGCCTACGATTACCCGACCGCGCGTCTCGTGGACGAGGCGGGCATCGACCTCATCCTCGTCGGCGACTCCCTCGGCATGGTCGTGCTCGGTTATCCGGACACCACGAATGTGACCCTCGACGACATGATCCACCACACCGGGGCCGTCGCCCGAGGCGCTCGGAACGCCCCCGTCATCGCCGATCTTCCCATCCACACCTACGACACCGTGGATCAGGCGATGGAAAGCGCGCACCGCGTCATCGCCGCCGGCGCCACCGGCGTCAAACTCGAGGGCGGACGGACCGTGGAACCGCAGATCCGCGCCCTCACCGCAGCCGGCATCCCCGTGCTCGCCCATCTCGGGATGCTTCCGCAGCACATCCATGAGGAGGGCGGTTACAGGATCAAGGGACTGTCTCTTATACACATCTGACGCTGCCGACGACGGAGAGAGTG
>JACSRI010000027.1 GCA_014879845.1 Opitutaceae bacterium | reverse complement strand
GGCGGCGGCCCGGGCGTGATGGAGGCCGCGAATCGCGGATGTCGCGAGGGCGGAGGTCTCTCGGTCGGGCTCAACATTCGCCTGCCTGCGCATTTCGCTCATCGTGAACACCCCGATCGGCGATCGTGAACAGGGTGGAGCGTCGCTGGTTGGTTTCAGTCGTTCCCCGGGGACTCCTTCCGTCGCGAGGGTCCTTGTAGCACGAGCGGGTGGGCGTTGTGGAGCAGCCGGTCGCAGATGGCGTCGGCGATGCTCGGGTCGCCGAGTTGGTCGTGCCACTGGCCGACGGGCAGCTGGCTGCTGAGGATGGTCGAGCGGTTGCCGTGACGGTCCTCGATGATCTCGAGGAGATCGCGACGCTCGACATCGGCCAGCGGCGCGAGGCCCCAGTCGTCGAGGACCAACACGTCGATGCGCGCCAGGCGGGTCAGCAGGCGCGGGTAGGTGCCGTCGGCCCGGGCGAGCGCGAGCTCGTCGAAGAGGCGCGGCACGCGGCGGTAGAGCGCCCGGTAGCCCTTGCGGCACGCCTGCTGTGCGAGCGCGCAGGCGAGGTACGTCTTGCCGACGCCTGTGGGTCCGGTGATGACGACGTTGTGGTGTTGCTCGACCCAGGTGCAGGTCGCGAGCTGGCGCACGAGGGCACGATCCAGCTGACGCCGCGCCGGGTAATCGACGTCCTCGATGCAGGCGTGGGAGAGCCTGAGCTTCGCTTCGCGCAGCACGCGACCCAGACGCTTGTTCTGGCGGTCCAGCCACTCGGCGTCGACCAGCAGCCCGAGTCGCTCGTCAAAGCAGAGGCTGCTGGCCTCGGGCCGTTGCTGCTGCTCCATCCAGGCTGCTGCCAGGGCGTTCAGGTGCAGGGCCAGAAGCTTCTCCATCGTCGGTTCGTTCAGCATGCACGTCTCCTTCGCTTCGGGGTTGGTAGTAGTCGGCGCCGCGCACATTCTCGTGCGTGACGGACGCTGCACGCGCCCCGATCGCGGGCAGCGGCGCGCGGTCGAGGCCTCGCTTCAGGATCGAGTCGACATGGCGATACGAGCGGGCCTGCACGGCCACCGCCCGCGTGCAGGCCGCCTCGAGCCGCTCCGGCCCGTAGCGCTTCGCCAGGCGCAGGATCCCGAGGCAGGAGCGGTAGCCCTGCTCCGGGTGCGGGCGGTCAGCGAGGATCGCCTCCACCAAGGCCGCCGTCCCCGGGCCGATGCTCTTCCCCCAGTGGACCAGCCGCGACGGCGTCCAGGCCAGGTGACGCTGATGCGCCTTCGGCATGTGCTCGGCGATCGTCGTGTGCCGCCCCCGCTCGGCGCTTCGCGCATGCGAGGCCACGCGCTGGCCGCGGAGGAAGACCTCGACCGTGGCTTCGGTAAAACGCAGCTCCACGCGCTCGCGGACGAGAGCATGCGGCACGGAGTAGAAGTGGCGATCGAGCTCCACGTGGTAGTCGAGGTTCACGCGCGCCGTCTTCCACTCGGCGTGGACGAAGCGCTCCGCGGGGAGCGTCTTCAGGGCCGGGCGGTCGATCCGCTCGAACAACTCCTGCCGGCTCGCGCCGTAGGCCCGCATGGTGCGGGCGTTGAGCACGGCGAGCAGCTCGCGGATCCGTGCGTTCAGCGCCGCCAGCGAGAAGAAGACCTCGTCGCGCAGCCGGGCCAGGATCCAGCGCTCCGCCACCTGCACGGCCACTTCGACCTTGGCCTTGTCGCGCGGCTTGCCGGGGCGGGCCGGCAGGATGGTCGTCCCGTAGTGCTGCGCCAGCTCCTCGTAGGAGCGCTGGATGCCGGGCTCGTAGCGGCACGGCGTCGTCACCCCGCTCCGCAGCTGATCGGGCACCACGGCCGCCGCGACGCCGCCGAAGAACTCCAGCGCCCGTACGTGGCTCGCCAGGAAGTCCGCCACCCGCTGCGTCGCCGTCGCCTCGGCATAGGTGAAGCTCGACGCCCCGAGCACTGCGACGAAGAGCTCCACCGGCGTCACCTCGCCGGTCACCCGATCCACGATCTGCGGCCTCTGGCCCGCGTAGTCGACAAACATCTTCTCGCCGGCCCGGTGCAGCTGCCGCATCGAGAGCCGCCGTCGCCCCAGCCAGTGCCGGTAGTAGTCACAGAACTGCGTATACTGGTAGCCGCCGGGATGTCGCTCCAGGTACTCGAGGTGCAGCAGCTCGAGCGTCACCCCCGGCCGCTTGTGCTCGACGTGCACCGCAGCGAAGTCCGGCAGCACCCGGCGATGCCCGCCCGCCGGCGTGCCGTACATCCGGGCGTCGAGCGCCTCGTCCGAGAGCGCCGCCACCGCCGCCCAGTCGAGCCCCGCCGCCTCGGCCCGCTGCACCGTCGCGCTGATCGTCCCCAGGCCCTTGCCGAGGCTCCGCGACACCTCCCGGTGGCTTCGCCCCAGGCACCACTTCTGCCTCAAGATCTCGCGCGTCTTCCGCATGGACAGCCTCCGGCCCGCCACCTGCCCCCTCCTTTCGAGGGGGCCTGCGCGGTGTCCGCTGCCCAGCGTCGCTCCGTGGTCGCCCGCCCCCTCTGTCGTGGAGGTCAGGGGATACCACCCCGTTCACGATCCCCGATCCAGGTGTTCACCATGACCGATCTTCGCGTTCACGATCCCGATCCGGGCGTTCACCATCCACCGATCCAGGTGTTCACGATCGACCGAAACGCGCACCGCGGCTCCATTGAAGCGAGCGTTGCGAGGGTCGACGCGCTCACGCCGACGTCGTTTCCGCGGCTTGCAAGCCGCGGCTCCATTGAAGCCAGATGCCGCTCAAAAGCGCCTCGTTGCCCCGTCCCCCTTCGACAGGTTGACGCGTAGCGGGTAGGTAAACCCTCCGAGAGGAGGGGGCGAGATGTCGAGGAAGACAGTTCGGAGAGGGCGCCGGGTCCGGTCGATCGTGGCCGTGGCCGGAGCCGAGCGGAGCGAGGCGGAGGGCGCGGCCACGATCGGCGCCACGGACGCGCGGCGGGGTCGGCCGGGGCGGCGCAGCGGCGAAGAGCGGACGCGGGCGGTGCTGGAGCTGCTGGCGGGCAAGGCGAGCGTGCACGCGGCGTCACGCCATGGCGCCTCGAGGACGACCTCACCCCGGTGTCGCCCTCCCCCGGCACCGTCCAGTTCCTGAATCGCCCCGGGTTTGCGGAGGCTCCTGGGTCATATCCCGAGAGATGACATTTCTTCACGAATCAGCCTGGATCAGCCTTTCCACGTTCTCGAGGAGCCAGGGAAGGTCGCACACGATTCCCGCTGACGACTCGACGATCTTGCTCGATCGCGAAACCAGGATTCGATGCTTCGCACCGATCGCCTCCGCGAGCGTCGTGAGCTTCTCCAGATCGCGACGATCGGGCTGCGTGGACAACTTGCATTCGATGGCCCATCGGGATCCACCGACCTCGAGCACGAGGTCGATCTCATGTCCGTCGTGCGTGCGGAGAAAGTAGGGCTGCACCCGCCGCCCCAGCGCCTCGATCTGTCCGACGATCTGCTCGATCACGTGGCACTCGAAGCTGGCTCCGACCCAGGGCTGCTCGAGAAGCTGCCGTTCGGCTTCCATGCCGAGCATCGCGTGCGCCAGGCCGCTGTCGCGCCAGTAGACCTTGGGCGCCTTGACCATGCGCTTCTTCAGATTGGCGTGATAGGCGGGGAGCCGCCGGATCAAGTAGGAACCCTCGAGGAGATCGACGTAACGTCCGACCGTCTTTGCATCGAGACCCAGGCTCCGCGCCAGAGCCGCACCGTTCCAAGTCTGGCCATGGGTTGCCGCCAACATGCGCATGAGCCGCATCGTGAGTCGCGGAGCCGCGCGCAGCCCCCAGTTGGGGAGGTCTCGCTGCGCGAGCAGCTCGATGTAGTCG
>JACSRI010000198.1 GCA_014879845.1 Opitutaceae bacterium | reverse complement strand
GCCTGACACCCGAACAGGCTGTCCACCTGAAGGATAACCTCCCCGTCCGCGCCACCGCCGGATCCCTCGCCGATGCCTACCCGCCCGGCGAAGGCTCCGAAGGCGGAGAGCGTCGCTTCGGCCGCGACCGCGGAGACCGCGGCGAACGCGGAGACCGTGGCGAGCGTTTCGGCCGTGGCCGGGACCGCGATCGTGGTGATCGCGGCGAGCGCGGCCGGGATCGCGACCGCGATCGTCCGCGTCGCGAGGATCGTGCCGAGCCTTCCGAGGCTCCGCCACCGGCGGCCGAGGCCCCGTCCGCACCCGTCGCGGAGATCGCCCCCACCCAGGAGGCCGCACCCGCGGCCCCTGTCGCTGAGACTCCGGCTCCGACCCCGACGGCCCCAGCGGCCCCCGAGGCGCCGCGTCGCGTGCGTTTCGAAGATCACAACCCCGAGGAAGCGCGCCGCACGGTGCAGGAGTTTCGTCCCTCGCGCGACCGCAGCTACGCCGAGGAGGCAGGCCGCGCCCGTCGCGAACAGGAAGCGAAGAAGGAACCTGCACCCGCTCCGAAATCGTCCGGCCTGTTTGGCTGGATGAAGTCCATCCTGGGCTCCAAGCCCGAGGAGTCGACCGAGACACCCGCTCGCGAGCAGGGGCGTCAGGACCGCCCGCGCGGCCAGGGCCAGGACCGCGGCCCGCGTCGCGACCGTCCGCAAGGTGGCGGCTTCGGCGCGCAGCCCGGCGGCGAGCGCGGCGGCCCCGGCGGTGGTGAAGGTGGCGAGGGCGGCGGACGCCGTCGTCGTCGCCGTCGTGGTGGTCGCAACCGCAACCGCGGCGAAGGCGGCGGTGGTGGCGACCGCGGCGAGTCGCGCGGCGAGGGCTGAGCCCGGATCCCACGCACCTCGCTTCGCGAAAAATCCCTCAACCGAAAAACCCGGGCCGCGCGCCCGGGTTTTTTGTTGCCCGCGTACCGGCGCGAATCGCACGCTGCGCGCCCATGGACGTCTTTCGCGTCAACGGCGGCCGCGCGCTCCGCGGCACCGTGCAAGCACGCGGCGCCAAGAACGCCGCGCTCCCCATCTTCGCAGCCGCATTGCTCACCGACGAACCGGTGACGATCACGAATGTACCCGACCTGAGCGACATCCGCTTCATGGCCGAGATCATCCGCCATCTCGGCGCCGAAGCCGAGCGGGTCGCGCCCGACGCCTGGCGGATCACGGCGAAAAAACTCACCAACCGCGCGCCCTACGATCTCGTGCGCAAGATGCGCGCCTCGGTCTGCCTCATGGGCCCGCTGCTCGCCCGCCTGCGCTCGGCCATCGTGTCGATCCCCGGCGGCTGCGTCATCGGCCCGCGGCCGATCGACCTGCACCTGAAGGGCTTCACGGGCCTCGGCTGCAGCGTGTCGATCGAAGGTGGATACGTGCATCTCGACGGCCGCCACTTGCGCGGTGCCGATGTCTTCCTCGGCGGACGCCACGGCTCCACCGCGCTCGGCACGGCCAACGTCGTGATGGCTGCGACGCTCGCGCCCGGTGTGACGCGCCTCGAAAGCGCCGCCTGCGAGCCCGAGATCGTCAACCTCTGCGAGATGCTCGTCGCCATGGGCGCGAAGATCCGCGGCATCGGCAGCCACGCGCTGGAGATCGAGGGCGTGGAGCGGCTCCATGGCACGACGCACCGCGTCATCCCCGACCGCATCGAGGCCGGCACCTACATCATCGCCGGCGCGATCACCGGCGGCGACGTGACTGTCGAGGGCGCGATCCCCGGCCACCTCGCCGCCCTGCTCGACAAACTCCGCGAGTCCGGCGTGCCGGTGGAGACGCCCTCGCCCACCTCGCTGCGCGTGCGCGGCGACCGTCCGCACCGGCGCCAGCCCGTCGACGTCATCACGATGCCGCACCCCGGCTTCGCCACCGACCTGCAGGCGCAGATGTGCGCGCTGCTCGCGATCACGCCGGGGCTGAGCATCATCACGGAGAAGGTGTTTCCAAACCGTTTCATGCACGTGCCCGAGCTGCAGCGCATGGGCGCGGACATCGCGATCGAGGGCGCCAGTGCGATCATCAAGGGTCAGGAGCGCCTCTCCGGCGCGCCCGTAATGGCGAGCGACCTGCGCGCCTCCGCCGCGCTCGTGCTGGCGGCGCTGGCGGCGCGCGGGGAATCCTGGATACAGCGCGTATACCACATCGATCGTGGCTACGACCGCATCGACACGCAGCTCCGCGCGCTCGGCGCCGAGATCGACCGCCTGCCCGCCGAGCAGATGCCGAAGCACCTCGAGGCGGGGGACTGACGGCGTCGTATCGTCGGTCGTGTTCGATGGTAGGGCGAGGCCTCCGGCCGAGCCGCGATCGTACGCAGTTCGTTGACGCGACTCGGCCAGAGGCCTCTCCCTACCCGCCCGGCCTAACCCGCGATCTGCAGCGGCGGCGTGCTGACGAACGGCAGCTCGACGGTGAAGACGGCGCCGCCGGCGCTGTGATTCATCACGGCGACATGGCCGCCGTGCGCCTCGACGATGGCCTTGACCACGCTGAGGCCGAGGCCGAGGCCGCGCTGCGAGCGCGACTGGTCACCGCGGTAGAGCCGGCGCCAGATCTTGTCCTGCTCACCCGGAGGCACGCCGGGGCCGGTGTCGCGCACGGCGATGACCACACGGTCGACGCGGCGATCCCAGCCGACGTAGACCGAGCCGCCCTCGGGCGTGTACTTCACCGCGTTGTCCACGAGGTTGGCCACGACCTGGCGCAGGCGCGTGGCGTCGGCCTCGATCGTCGCGGGCTGGCCGGCCTGCAGCATCAACTGGATGTTCTTCTCCTCGGCCACGAGCGCGTAGAGCTCGACCACGCCCTCCACCAGTCCGCGCACGTCGACCGATTCCCGCTTCAGCGCGAGCACGCCAGCCTCGGCGGCGGAGACGTCGAGCAGCGTGTCGAGGAGCGAACGGATGCGGTCGGTCTCCTCCACGCAGTCGGCCAGCGCCTCGCGCACCGCGGCCGGGTCGTCGCCCGCGCCGAGCGCGGCCTCGGCCCCGGCGCGCAGGCGCGTGAGCGGCGTCCGCACGTCGTGCGCGACGTTGTCGAGCGCGTCCTTCATCGCGCGCAGGAGGTTGTGGTTGCGCGTGAGCAGCGTGTTGAACTGCTCCACGAGCTCGCCGACCTCGTCGTTGCGGCGCGTGTCGGGGACATTTCGCGACAGATCACCGGTCGCGATGATCTCGCGCGCCGTGGCCGCGACCTGGCGCACGGGACGTATCGCTCGCCAGGAGACGAAGGCACCGCCGACCGAGACGACGACGACGGTGATCGCGCCGGCGATCCACATCGTGCGCTTGAGCGGCTCGAGGAACACCGCGCGGTTGTCCGTCGTGCGGGCGACGACGAGGAGCAGGCCGTTCGGCAGCGGGTGACGCACCTCGGTGAGGTCGCGGCGCGCGTCGGCCGGGATCTGAATCGTCACCGTTTGCTTGGGACGCAGTTCGCCCCAGTTGTCGCGCTCCATCGTGACCGGCCCTTCCACGCGCCACGCGGGCGGCGTGAAAGCGAGGTTGACCTGGCCGCGCTCGCCGATCACGCGCACGAAGAGCGAGCGTACGAACGGCTCCTGGTCGCGCTCGATGTAGAGGCGGAGCACCTCGATGCCGCCCTGCTGGAGCACGTTGGCATACTCGGCGGCGCGCACCTCGAGGACCTCGCGCTCGCGCTCGCGGATCGTCCGCGCGATCAGCATGTAGACGGCCACGAAGACCGCCGAAAGGCTGAGGAGGAAGAGCGCGGTGTAGAAGACCGTGAGCCGCGCCGAGAGCGAGCGGAAGATCCGCAGCCGCTCAGGCTTTGAAGACATAACCGACGCCCCTCACCGTCTCGATGCGCTTGTGGTCGGGGTCGACCTTGCTGCGCAGGCGGTGCACGAGCACGTCGATCACGTTGGTCTGCGGGTCGAAGCTGTAGTCGAAGACGTGCTCGAG
>JACSRI010000050.1 GCA_014879845.1 Opitutaceae bacterium | reverse complement strand
ACGTTGTTTTTCTAGCGAAGGATTTCACATGAAACTCGATGCGGACACTCTGGCCGCCGCTGCCCAGCGGATCGGCATCACCTCGGAGGAACTCGGCGAGTTCGCCCGGCGCGGCACATCGGTGGCGTATGCTGCCGGCGACTACCTCTTTCATGAATCGGCGCCGCGGCAGTGGCTTGGCGTGGTGATGGAGGGGGAAGTCGAGTTGCTGCGCGGGCAGCGCGGACGCAGCGTCACGATCGGTGTCGCCCAGCCTGGTGCGATCCTCGGTGAGGCCGTGATGCTCGACGACTCCGCGCACGGCGCCTCGGGTGTCACCCGGCGGGGCGCCACGATCTGGCAAGTCTCGCGCGCCGAGGTCGAAAAGGTGCGCACGGAAAGGCCCGAGGTTTTCTACAAACTCGTCGCGCAGGTCGCGCGCCGCCTGAGCGACCGGTTGCGCGCCGCCTCCGAGCGCATCGCCGGCGAAACCGGCGTGGCGCCGATGACGAGCGTGCGCAAGGAGCACGACTCGCTCGGCGAGCGGGAGGTCCCGAACCACGCCTACTACGGCGTGCAGACCGTGCGCGCCATCGAGAATTTTCCGTTCTCGGGCATCCACGTGAGCCACTACGAGCATTTCGTCCGCGCGCTCGCCTGCGTGAAGAAGGCCTGTGCGAAGGCCAACGCCGAACTCGGTGTGCTCGATGCGAAAGTCGCCACCGCGATCGAGAAGGCCTGCGACGAGATCCTTGCCGGAAAACTGCACGACCAGTTCCGGGTCGACATGATCCAGGGCGGTGCCGGCACCTCGACGAACATGTGCGCCAACGAGGTGATTGCCAACCGCGCGCTCGAGATCCTCGGCCACGCCAAGGGCGACTACGCGCACTGCCACCCGAACGACCACGTCAACTGCTCACAGTCGACCAACGACGCCTACCCGACGGCGATCAAACTTGGTGTCTGGTTCACCCTGCGCGACACGCTCGCCGGATTGCGCGAGCTCCAGGCCGCGCTCGCGGCCAAGGCCGCCGCCTTCGCCGACGTGATCAAGATGGGCCGCACGGAAAATCAGGACGCCGTGCCGATGACACTCGGGCAGGAGTTCAGCGCCTACGCCGTGATGATCGGCGACGGCATCCGCCACCTCGAGCACGCCGGCAACGAGCTGCTCGAGACCAACATGGGCGCCACCGCGATCGGCACCGGCCTGAACAGCCCGGCTGGATACGCGCCTCTCTGCACGAACTACCTCGCCGAGATCTCCGGCGCGCCGGTACGCCTGGCGGAAAACCTCGTCGAGGCCACGCAGGACTCCGGCGAGTTCGCGCTCATGAGCAGCGCGATGAAGGTCGCGGCCGTCCAGCTCTCGAAGATCTGCAACGACCTGCGCTGGCTCTCCTCGGGTCCGCGCTGCGGGCTCTATGAGATTCGCCTGCCGGCGATGCAGCCTGGCTCGTCGATCATGCCGGGCAAGGTCAACCCCGTCGTGCCCGAGGTGGTCAGCCAGATCTGTTTCCAGATCATCGGCAATGACGTGACCGTCTCGATGGCCTCGGAGGCGAGCGAGCTCGAGCTGAACATGGCCGAGCCGATCATCGCCTTTAATCTCTTCTTCGGCCTCACGCTGCTGCGCAACGCCGCGGTGGTCCTCGCCTCGCGCTGCATCGCCGGCATCGAGCCCAATCGCGAGCGCTGCCGCGAGTACGTGCAGAATTCCATCGGCCTGGTCACCGCGCTGAATCCGGTCCTCGGGTACGAAAAGTCGGCCGCCATAGCCAAGGAGGCGCTCAAGACCGGCGGCAGCGTCTACGACCTGGTCATCGCCAAGGGCTGGCTCTCGAAGGCGCGGCTCGACGAGTTGCTCAAGCCCGAGGCCATGACGCACCCCCGGCTCACCCGCTGACCATGTCTCGCATCGCGACCGTTGCTCTCCTGGAGGGCCCCGCTCCTGCGGGGCCGCGAGGGCGCAGCGGCACGCGTGGCCCGGCGGGAGCCGGGCCCTCAAAGAGTTCGCAGTCGATTGCGGAATCCTCGTTGGAATCTCCCCGTGTCACAGCCCCGCTCTGTCACCTGAAATCACCATGAATACTCCGAAACTCCGCCTCCCGCTGGTCGCCTTCGCGACCGCGTTTCTGCTGGCCCTCGCGCCCGCCGCGCAGGCGCTCCCGAAGATCAAGGTCCTCGCCACCGGCGGCACGATCGCCGGCGCCCAGGCCAGCCAGTCCGACGCCGGCTACAAGTCCGGCACGTTCTCGGTCGACGACCTCATCGCCGCTGTGCCCCAGCTCAAGAATGTCGCCGAGCTCTCCGGAGAGCAGACCGCCAACATCGGCAGCCAGACGATGAACCATGAGGTCTGGCTCAAGCTTGGCAACCGAGTCAACGAGGTGCTCGCGCAGTCCGACGTGGACGGTGTCGTCATCACGCACGGCACCGACACGATGGAGGAGACCGCCTACTTCCTCAGCCTGGTGGTGAAGAGCGACAAGCCGGTCGTGCTTGTCTGCGCGATGCGCCCGGCCACGGGCATCAGCGCCGATGGCCCGATGAATCTCTACAACGGCGTCGTGCTTGCCGGCAGCCGGGCCGCCAAAGGGAGGGGACCGCTCGTCGTCATCAACGACGTCATCCACTACGCCCGCGAGCTGCAGAAGATGCACACGACCTTCCTCAACGCCTTCGAGTCGCCGAACCGCGGCGTCGCCGGCGTGATGAACACCGGCAAGGTCTACTTCTATTCGAAGAACACCACGCGTCACACAACGGCCAGCGAGTTCTCGCTGGATGGACTGACGGTCGCAAACCTGCCGCGCGTCGAGATCGTGTATTCCTACGCCAACTTCGACGGCGCCCTCATCGACGCGGCCGTGGCGGGCGGTGCGAAGGGCATCGTGCTCGCCGGCGTGGGGGACGGCAATACGACCGACGCCGCCCTCGCCGCGCTCGAGCGCGCCGCGAAGAAGGGTGTCGCCGTGGTCCGCTGCTCGCGCACCTCCGCCGGCGTGGCCGACCGCAACATCGAGGTCAACGACGACAAGCTCGGATTCATCGCCGGCATGGAGCTGAACGCCCAGAAGGCGCGCATCCTCCTCATGCTCGCGCTCACGAAGACGAGCGACGTGAAGAAGCTGCAGCAGTATTTCTACGAGTATTGAGCTGTGGCGCGTCTTCGAACCGCATCCTGGCGTTCGCGCCGCCACTCAGCGATGGAGGGCCGGGCTTCCGCCCGGCCGCGCATGCGCAGAGGCCTACGCTCATCGGTGCGCTTTCGCGGCGATGCACCGCCCTCCACTTCCGATCTGAGGTATGAAGACACGCCGTGTCCGCGGTTAGGGCGAGGCGTCCTCGCCGAGCCGCGGCTCGGCGCGACGGTTCGCTCCGCTTGAAGTCCTCCCGCACGAAGTCCCCGTGATCGATACACTACGCCACCTCTTCGCCTCCGCTCCCGAACTCGCGCTCTTCCTGGCGCTCGCGCTCGGGCACGCGCTCGGTCGCGTCAAGCTCGGGCGCTTCTCGCTCGGAGGGGTGGCGGCCTCGCTGCTGGTCGCGCTCGTGATCGGCCAGAGCGGCGTGGTGCTGCCCGACGCGCTCAAGGCGGTGTGCTTCGGGCTCTTCATCTACGCGGTCGGCTTCAAGAGCGGTCCGGAGTTTTTCGGCGGACTGAACCGCTCGAGCCTCAAGCTCGTGCTCGCCGCCGTGATACACTGCGTGGTCGCGCTCGTGACGATCGTCGTGCTGGCGCGCCTCTTCGATCTCGGGAAAGGATTCGCGGCCGGGGTGGGGGCGGGTGCGCTGACGCAGACGGCGATGCTCGGCACCGCCGGCGACGCGCTGCGGCGCATGGGTTTCTCCGCAGAGGAGGTCGGCCGATTCTCGAGTGAGATGGCGGTAGGCTTCGCGATCACCTACGTGTTCGGCACCGTCGGTGTGATCCTCTTCCTGCGCAGTGTGGTGCCGCGATTGCTGGGGATCGACGTGCGCAAGGCGGCGCGCGAGCTCGAGGCGCAGCTGGCCGAAGGCGGCGCGGTGGCGCGACCGGGATTGATCGCGGCGTTCGCCCCGATCACGGCGCGCGCCTTCGAAGTCGAGGCGGGTCGGGCCGCCGGAAAGACGCTGGGCGTGGTACTGCACGGCATCGAGCGCGCGGCGGTCGAGCGCGTGGTGCGCGGCGACCAGGCGCTCGGTCCGGATCCGGGCCTGGTGCTGGAGGCGGGCGACCTCGTCGGCGTGGCCGGCCGACTCGCCTCGGTGCTGGACGCGGGCGGACGCCTCGGCCCGGAGGTCGAGAGCCGCGAGGCATTGTCGTTTCCGATGAAGGCGATGACGATCGTCATCACCGACCGGCGCGTCTGCGGGCGCACGCTCGGGGAGATCCGCGACTATCTCGGGCGCGAGGGAGTCGCCGGCGTCTACGTATCCAACTGCAAGCGACAGGGCTTCGAGCTCCCGTTGTTTCTGCACAACGAGGTGCGCCGCGGCGACGTGTTTGAGCTCATCGGCCGGCCCGACCAGGTCGAGAAGGTCACGTCGCTCATCGGCCATGCCGAGGCGGACACCGATCGCAGCGATCTCGTCTACCATACCCTGGGGATCGCCGCCGGCACGCTGCTCGGGCTGATCGTCGTGCCGGTCGCGGGCATTCCCGTGACCCTCGGGGTCGGCGGCGGTGTGTTGCTTTCCGGACTGGTCTTCGGCTGGTGGCATGTGCGGCGTCCGGCGGCGGGTGCGATGCCGGGCGCGACGCAATGGTTTCTCTCCGAGTTCGGCCTGAGCGCCTTCGCCGCGGCCACGGGGCTCTCGGCCGGTCCGGCCGCGATCGCCGCCATCCAGACTCACGGACTGACGCTGCTCTTTGTCGGCTTCGCCGTGACGCTCGTGCCGATCATCGCCGCGTACCTCGTGGGCCACTACGTCTTCCGGCTGCACCCGGCCATCCTGCTCGGCGCGCTCGCCGGCGGGCAGACCGTCGCGGCCGGGCTCAATGCGGCGACCGACGAGGCTGAGAGCGTCACGCCTGTGCTCGGCTTCACCGTGACCTATGCGATTTCCAACGTGCTCCTCGCCGTCTGGGGCCCGCTCATCGTGGCCCTGACCTAGACCCGGACCCTGGCTCTCTTGAACCACATCAACCCAACACATACGATGAACCCACTGAAACAGCACCGCGCCTGGTCCCGCCTCGCGCTCATCTGCCTGGTCGTCGCCGGTATCGCCGCCACGGCGACGGCGCAGGATGCCGCCACCCTCGCGAAACTCGCCAAGGAGGCGCACGCCAAGTTCAAGGACGACGCCTCCGGCAAGAACGCCGACTACATTCCCGCGCTCGCCAAGGTCCCGAGCCAGCTCTTCGGGCTCACCATCGTCACCGTGGACGGCACGGTCATCAACGTCGGTGACGTCAACACGGGCTTCTCCATCCAGTCGTGCTCCAAGGTGTTCACCATGGCGCTGGTCATGCAGGAGTCGGGAGCCAGTGCCATCCTCGACAAGGTCAACGTCGAGCCCACGGGCGAGGCCTTCAACTCCATCCGCGCGATCGAGGAGGGCGACGGCCGCGCCGACAATCCGTTCGTCAACCCCGGCGCGATTGCGGCGGTCAGCCTCGTGCAGGCGAAAAGCGCGCAGGAGCGCTGGGAGAAGATCCTCGCCTGCTACAGCCGGTTCGCCGGCGAGAAGCTCACCGTGCTCGACGACATCTACACCTCCGAGGCGGCGACCAACTTTCGCAACCGCGGCATCGCGCACGTGCTCTTCAATTCCGGCCACCTCTACGCCGAGCCACTGGAGTGCACCGATGTCTACACCAAGCAGTGTTCGGTCGGCGTGACGTGCAAGCAACTCGCCGTCATGGGCGGCACGCTCGCCAACGGCGGCGTGAACCCCGTGACCCAGGAGCGCTGCGTCGACGCCAAGCACGTGCCCAAGATCCTCGCCGTGATGACCATGGCGGGCTTCTACGATGGCTCGGGTGCCTGGGCGTGGAGCGCCGGCCTGCCGGCCAAGACCGGAGTCGGCGGCGGCATCGTCGCCGTCGTTCCGGGCAAGATGGCGATCGTGGGTTTTTCGCCGCCGCTCGATTCGTTCGGTAACAGCGTGCGCGCGCAGAAGGCCATCCAGTACATCTCCGAGAATCTGGGCCTGAGCATCTTCGGCCCGGGCAAGTGAGCCGATCGATTCCGACCGACATACATCCATGAATACACTGGCACAAACATCACGCCGCGCGGCGCGGGGGCTCCTCGCGGCCGCAGCCGTGGGCGCGCTCGCGCTGCCCGCCGCCCGGGCGCAGACGCCCGAGGAGTTCAGGCAGCTCAAGACGCTCGTCGAGAGCCTGAAGAAGACGGTCGAGGCTCAGGACGCCCGGATCAAGGAGCTCGAGGGGGCGAAGGAATCGCCTCCCGCGCCCGCCGCGATCGCCACCTCGCCCTCGCAGAAGACGATCGACGCCGTGGCCGCCGGCCAGACGGTCGGCACGCCCAGCCCGGTCGTCTTCCGCGGCGCGCTCAACGACCAGCAGGAAGCCGCGTCCCGGCCGCTCGACTTCACCCTCGACCCGAAGTACCAGGGGTTCATCCCCGTGCCGAACACGCCGGCGTTGATCAAACTCAACGCCAAGCCGCACCTCGACATCATCACCGACAACAAGGCGCCCGGCAGCCGGCATCGTTTCGTGCCCGCGCTCTTCCCGCTCGAGGGCAGCGAGGGTTACGACGAGGGCCAGTATTCCACCGTCAGCGCCAATGCCACGCAGATCCGCGTCGACGTGCGCGCGCCGGACCTCGGCGGCAACTTCCGGTTCTACTACCAGAACGACTTCTTTGGCGACGACGCCAAGGACATGCGCTACCGCCTGCAGCACCTCTACGGGCAGTTCCATGGCTTCAAGGCCGGATTCACCTACGGCATCTGGGAGGATCCGGACAGCTGGCCCGACACCGTCGACTATGAGGGCCCGAACGCGGTCATCTTCTCGCGCCGTCCCGTGGCCCAATACACGCAGTCGTGGAACAAGAACTGGCACACGACCTACGGCATCGAGAAACCCGACGTCTATGTCGACCTCGACTCGGGTCCGAATGCCGGCGTCGCCCAGATCACGCGCGTACCGGACATCGGGCTGAACACGCGCTACGAGCAGGAGGGTTTCGGTCACCTGCAGTTCAGCGCCACCCTGCGCGATATCGGCGCACGCGACTGGCTCGGAAACGAGGACTTCGTCACCGGCTGGGGCTTCAATGCCAGCGCCGGGCTGGATGTGGGCGACGGCGACAGCGTGCAGGCGCTCCTCGTCTACGGCGAAGGCGTGGGCGGCATGGGCAACGACACGAGCTTCCTCAACAGCGACGCCGCCTACAACGCGCAGGGCGAACTCGAGGCGCTTCCCTATTGGAGTGCGCACATCGGCTTCACGCACCACTGGAGCGAGGTGGCCCGTTCCACCTTCACCTACGGCTACGTCAACCTCGACAACTCCGACGGCCAGGCGCCGACCTTTTACCACACCAGCACCTACGCGAGCGCCAACCTTGTGTGGCAGATCCGCCGCCGTCTGAGCCTCGGCATCGAGGGCCTCTACGGTATCCAGGAGGCGCAGAACGGCGTCGATAGCGGCGACCACCTGCGGTTCCAGGTCGGCATGGTCTATTCGCTCTTCGACTAGGGAGTGTCATCAAGCCGCGTATTTGAAACGTGAGATCGGTTGGGGATGGAGGGCCGGGCTCCCGCCCGGCCGCGCATGCCCGGAAGCGTTCGCTTATCGGTGCGCGTTCGCGGCGGTGCAGGAGCACCGCCCTCCACTTTCTGAACCAGATTTGAGAACAAGACGTCGTGGTCTGACACGCGTGTTATGTCGGCTGGATCCGACACTCGCCTGCCTCTCTGGCGGGCCAACCTCTGGCCCGACCTCGCTCCCGACCGGGGGCAGGCCGGAGGCTGCCCCACCAGGCACGACCTTGAGGCGAGTTGACCCGGCACGTCTCGCGTGCCGGGTCACGAGCATGTGTCTTCACACTGCGTGCCAGTTTCCGGCGGTCGCGGATAGTCGCGGGACGCAGGCCCCCGGACAGAAGGCACTCCCCAGCCGAGCATCATCGCGTGGTGTTTCAGGCCATTCCATGGTCCACACTCCCTGTCTCCGATACGGTGCGACGAGAAGTCGAACAGGCCTGAAGCGTCCCGCGGTGGACTCCGAAACCGCGCAGTGCTCTCTTCGGCTCGATCGCCTTTCGCCGGTCCAGTTGTTTCTAAGCGACCACCCACAGGTTTCTTCAGACCGTGGTTGCTCCATCCCGCACGTTATGTCAGTTTCCCAATGTTTTCCTTTCCCACCCGCATGAAAACCAAATCCATCCCCGCGTTGTTTGTTCTCGGATCCCTGATCCTGGGTCTGGCCGGCTGCACATCGGCCCCGAAGCTGCAGTTCGACTTCGATAAGCAAGCCGACTTCACCAAGGCGAAGACCTACATCTTCAAGCCGATCCCGCAGCGGATCGAGGGCGTCGACCCCGGGCTCGTCATGCGCGTGGGCCCCGCTGCGGCGGATGCGGTGCGTGCGACCATGAGCGCCAAGGGTTATGTCGAGGTCTCGGACAAGACCAAGGCCGACATCGCGGTCGTCGTCCACGGCAAGGCGGTGCCGAAGACCGACGTCACCGACTGGGGCATGACCGGCGGGATGTATTACGGCCGCGGTGGCTGGTATGGAGGATATCCCTACGGTGGCATGTATGCCGGCTCGAATGTCACCGTCGATCAGTACACCGAAGGCACGCTCGTCGTCGAAGTCTACGAGGTCGCGACGAAGAACATGATCTGGGTCGGCTGGGGCACCGCCCGCATGACCGAGAAGACCGACGAGCAGGTGAGCAACGTCAGCAACGGCATCCGGACCCTGCTCAACAACTACCCGGCAGTTGGCCAGATGCCGGTCGCGCCTGCGAAGAAGTGACGTGGGCGCCGCGCGCCCTTGCCTGAGTTTCGAGGGACGGCCCGGCGGGCCGTCCCTTTTTGCTGTCCGACCGGCTCGGGGCGAAGGGTGAGTCTCTCGCATTGCACCATGGTTCAGGAGCGCGCCGCGCTTTCGGAAATCGTTTGATGGAGTCTGTTCGTCGACGAGTATCGCTCCCGTTCGACCGAGGGCTCGGGGAACGCAGGCGCGGCGCAGGATGCATGGACCCCGCGGCGATCCGGTGCCCGTAACGAACATCCTGCACCCCATGATCCCAGTCCCTGCCCCGAGCCGCCCTGTGGTCGCGTGTCGCCGAAAGGTTGTCTGTGTCGCCTTGACCGCAGGGCTCTTCCTGCCCGCCCTGGCGGCCGATCCCTCCGAGGCCGAGCTGCTGCGCGCCGAACTCGAGGCGATGAAGAAGGCGCACGCCGAGCAGCTCCGTCGCCTGGAGGAGCGCATCCAGGCCCTGGAGGAATCGGCCACGCCAGCGCCTGCGTCGGTCGTGGCGGGGCCCGGAGCCGCATCGAAGGAGCCGGCCGCCCCGGCCGAGTCCGTCGTGGCGGGCGATGCGGCCAGGGAGATCCGCGCATTCGCCGAGAAGGAATACCAGCGCACGACCGAGTCGCGCGATCAGGCGCTGGTCGCCGCCGACCATCCTTTCGCCGGGCGGGTGGAGGAGGTCCTTCAGGGATTCATGGACATCCACGGGTATTTTCGGGCCGGGTACGGACGCAACGACCGGGGCGGCTCCATGGTCGGGTTCCAGGCGCCGGGCGCGTTGGCGAAGTACCGCCTCGGCAACGAGGCCGACACCTACGGCGAAATCACCTTCGGCAAGAACTTCTACGGCGCCGACGCCTTCGCGCTCGGCAAGCCCGGTGCCGCGGCTTCCGCGAGCGCGGGGCCGATCGGTCGGTTCCAGACCACGATCGCGGCCTACACGCCGATCCAGGATGCGGTCAACTCCGGCGCAGCGAGTTTCAGCTTCGCCGAGATCTGGGGCTCGATCGGCAACGTCGTCACCACGCAGCCGTCGCTCAAGTTCTGGGCCGGCAACCGCTACTACCGGCGCCACGACATCCACCTGAACGATTTCTTCTTCTCCAACATGAGCGGCACGGGTGGCGGCTTCGAGGACTTGACGCTGTCGAACGGCAAACTCGCGCTCGCGTGGATCGGCGCGCCCGGCAGCAGCGGCGTGAGCAGCGTGCCCGAACCCGACGCCGCCAACAAGGCGGGCTTCAGCAAGACCAACTTCGACCTGCGCCTCTACGATGTCGACGTGCCGGGCGGCAAGGGCGAGTTCGGGTTGGTCTACGCACGCACCACGAGCGGCTTCGACGCCGAGGGCAACCGCGCGCCCGGGTCCAGCGGCGTGTCCGGGATGTTCATCCACACGCGCCAGGGCGTGTTCAGTGCCGATGGCGTGAACAAGGCGTCGATCCAGTTCGGCACCGGTGCGGCCAAGACGCTCAACTCCGGGTTCGAGACGTTTGTGCTCGATGGCCAGAGCTTCATCCGCCCGGACGAGCGAGACTCGTGGCGGTTGCGGATCACGGAGAACTTCACGGCCAATCTCAGCGACTCATTCTCCTTCGGACCGGTGCTGGTCTATCAGGTCACCGACTACGCCGGTGCTGCGGGCAAGGTCACCTGGGCGTCGGCGGGCATGCGCCCGGTCTGGCATTTCGACTCGCATCTCAGCCTCGCGTTCGAGGCCGGTGTCGACTGGGTCAGGGACAGCGCCGCCGGCACGAGCGATCAGCTCTACAAATTCACCCTTGCGCCGCAGGTCTCCCTGGGCGGGCGCTTCATGAGCCGGCCGGTCGTGCGCGGGTTTGTGACCTACGCGACCTGGGGTGACGACTTCATCAGCCGGATCGGCGGGCAGGACTACATCGGTGAGTCGGACGGCCTGACCGCCGGCATGCACATGGAAGTGTGGTGGTAGGCGGGGGCGATTGTGCCCGACGTGCGTCCGGCTCCGCCCCGATGCGATGTCGCACCGGCCGCGCGGGGCGACGGCAGGCACCGGTCCCGGCATCTCGTGATGGATCCGCGTTTGCCAAACGCGGATCGACGCCTCCGGCCCTGGCCTCGTCCGGCACTACACCCCCTTCGTCCAATACGCCGGGTTGGGTCTCGCCGACGGGCGGTCCTTGTGATGGTCTGCCGTCGATTCGCACGCGTCTCGAATCTCCCTGTGCGACGCTTGACGACCTGGATCAATGCCGGTGCGCGACCGTCGGTCACGTGCTGGCGCAACTGTCGTTTCGAAGCACCCGCCGCGCACAATGACACCTGAATCCGTCCGGCTCGACCAGGCCGGTGATCCTGCCACGCCTTGGAAGACATGGGGCCCATACGTCAGTCAGCGCCAGTGGGGCACGGTCCGTGAGGACTACAGCGCCGATGGCAACGCCTGGGACTACTTCCCGCACGATCACGCGCGGTCGCGTGCCTACCGCTGGGGCGAGGACGGGCTCGCCGGCGTGTGCGACGACCAACAGCGCCTCTGCCTCGGGCTCGCGCTTTGGAACGGTCGCGATCCGATTCTCAAGGAGCGGCTCTTCGGACTGACCAACAGCGAGGGCAACCACGGCGAGGACGTGAAGGAGTATTACTTCTTTCTCGATAGCACGCCGACCCATTCCTACATGCGGATGCTCTACAAGTACCCGCACGCGGCTTTCCCCTACGACGATCTCGTCGCCACCAATCGCAAGCGCACGCGTCACGAACCTGAATACGAGCTGATCGACACGGGCGTGTTCGCCGAGGACCGCTACTTCGACGTGTTCGTCGAGTACGCCAAGGGTGGCCCGGAGGATGTGCTCATGCGCGTGACCGTGCACAACCGCGGGCCGGAGGCGCAGGAGCTTCATGTGCTGCCGACGCTCTGGTTTCGCAACACGTGGTCGTGGAGCGAGGGCGTGCTGCGACCCGAGCTGCGGGCCGCCCGCGGTGGGATCGCGGCGCGGCACGCCGAACTTGGCGAGATGTTCCTTCAGGTCGACGCGGGCGCAGCGCTCCTGTTCACGGAGAACGAAACGAACAAGGAGCGCCTCTGGAAGCTGCCGAACCGCACGCCCTACGTGAAGGACGGGATCAACAGCCATCTCGTCGAGGGGCGGACCGATACCGTCAATCCCGCGCGCACCGGCACGAAGGCGGCCGCGCATCACCGCATCACGATCGGGCCCGGCGAGGCGAAGGTCGTGCGGGTGCGGCTCAACCGCACCCAGCCCGACGCGACCCGGGCGCTCGGGAATGAGTTCGACGATGTATTCGCCATGCGAGCACGCGAGGCTGACGAATTCTACGCCTCGATCCGCCCGCCCGGGCAGGACGACGATGCGACTCTGGTCGCGCGCCAGGCGCTCGCCGGCGTGCTCTGGAGCAAGCAGTTCTATTACTACGACGTCGAGGCGTGGTTGAAGGATGTGCCGGAGGACCCGGCCGCGTCGAAGGAGCGCCGCATCACGCGCAACCGCGATTGGGCCCACATGGTCAATGCCGACGTCATCTCCATGCCGGACACCTGGGAGTATCCGTGGTACGCGGCGTGGGACCTGGCCTTCCACACCGTCGCGCTGGCCATGGTCGACCGCGAGTTCGCGCACCAGCAGCTCGACCTGATGCTGCGCGAGCGCTACCTGCACCCCAACGGCCAGATACCCGCCTACGAGTGGAACTTTGGGGACGTCAATCCGCCCGTCCATGCCTGGGCCACGCTCTTTGTCTACTCGATCGAGAAGCAGCGCACGGGCGAGGGCGACGTGAACTTCCTCAAGCACGCTTTCCAGAAGCTCCTGCTCAACTTCACCTGGTGGGTGAACCGCAAGGACGCGAGCGGGCGCAACGTCTTCGAGGGCGGTTTCCTCGGGCTCGACAACATCGGTGTCTTTGACCGCAGCTCGCCGCTGCCCACGGGTGGACGCCTCGAGCAGGCCGACGGCACGGCGTGGATGGCGTTCTTCAGCCAGGGCATGCTCGAGATCGCGCTCGAGCTGGCGATGCACGATCCCGTCTACGAGGACATGGCCATGCGCTTCCTCGAGCACTTCCTGCGCATCGGCTCGGCCATGGACCGCCTCGGGGAGAACGCCGACGACATGTGGGACGAGGAGGACGGCTTCTTCTACGACGTGCTGCGCCTGCCCGACGGCCACGCCACGCGACTGAAGGTGCGCTCGATGGTGGGCCTGCTGCCGCTCTGCGCCACGACCGTGATCTCGCAGGACACGATGAAACGCCTGCCGCGGCTGGTCGAGCGCGCCCAGTGGTTCCTGTCGCGCAACAAGGATCTCGCCGCGCGCATCGCCCCGCCGGAAAGGCCCAGCGCGAGCGGCCTGCACCTGCTCTGCCTGCTCGACGAGGCCAAGCTGCGCCGCGTGCTCGCGCGTGTGCTCGACGAGACGGAGTTTCTCAGCAGCTTCGGCGTGCGGTCGCTCTCGAGATACCACGCGGACCATCCCTACGTGTTTCACCTCGGGCGCGACGTCTTCCGCGTCGACTACCTGCCGGGTGAATCGGACACGGGCATGTTCGGCGGCAACTCGAACTGGCGCGGCCCGATCTGGATGCCGGTCAATGCGCTCATCGTGCGCGCGCTGATCAAGCTGTACCAGTATTATGGCGACGGCTTCACCGTGGAGTGCCCGACCGGCTCGGGCCGGCAGATGCACCTGGGCCAGGTCGCGGCCGAGATCAGCCGGCGTCTTGCGGCGCTCTTCCTGCGCGGTGCCGACGGACGCCGACCCGCGCTCGGCGCGGCCGAGGTGTTCCAGAAGGACCCGCACTGGCGCGACCACGTGCTGTTCTACGAATACTTCCATGCCGAGACCGGTGCCGGCATCGGAGCGAGCCACCAGACCGGCTGGACGAGCGTGATCGCCAAGCTGCTCGAGTTGCTCGCGCAACCCGCCACCGTCTCCGGCCCCGCGCCCGAGACCCGGGCGCGCAGTCCGAGGAAGTCGAAGGAGGCTTGATATGAAAAAGCACGCATCTCCCCGCAGAGTCTCGCCAGGTCGCGCCGATCCGCTCGGCGCCACGCTGCGCGAGGGTGGGGTGAACTTCAGCCTCTACTCGCGCCCGGCGCAGCGCGTGGAGTTGTTGCTCTTCGATGGGGTCGAGGCGGCGCAGCCGAGCCGGGTCATCGCGCTCGAGCCTGGCCTGAACCGAAGTTACCATTACTGGCACGTGCACGTGCCGGGGGTGAAGGCCGGGCAGCTCTACGCGTATCGCGTCGATGGGCCGAACGAACCGGACCGCGGTGTGCGCTGTGACCCGACCAAGGTCCTGCTCGATCCGTACGGCCGTGGCGTCGTCGTGCCGCCGGGTTACGACCGCGGCACGCTCACCACGGCGGGCGACCATGCGGCGCTCGCGATGAAGAGCGTGGTCGTCGATCCATCGAACTACGACTGGGACGGCGACCGCCCGCTGAGGCGGCCGGCGACACAGACCGTGATCTACGAGATGCACGTCGCGGGCTTCACGCGCCATCCCAACTCCGGCGTCGACGAGGCGCGGCGCGGCACCTACGCCGGTTTGATCGAGAAGATCCCGTATCTGCAGGACCTCGGCGTGACGGCGGTCGAGCTGCTGCCGGTGTTTCATTTCGACGTCCAGGATGCGCCGTCGGGACGGCTCAACTACTGGGGTTATGCGCCGCTTTCCTTCTTCGCGCCGCATCCGCAGTTCAGCTCGCGGCGCGATCCACTCGGACCGGTCGACGAGTTTCGCGACCTGGTGAAGGCGCTGCACCGCGCCGGCATCGAGGTGATCCTCGACGTCGTCTACAACCATACCGCCGAGGGCAACGAGAACGGCCCGACGATCTCCTTCCGGGGCATCGACAACGAGGCCTACTACATCCTCGAGCGCGACCGGCGTTACTACTCCAACTACACCGGCACGGGCAACACGCTTAACGCCAACCACCCGGCCGTGCGCCGCCTCATCGTCGACAGCCTGCGCTACTGGGTGCAGGAGATGCACGTCGACGGCTTCCGCTTCGACCTCGCCTCGATCCTCACGCGCGACGATCGCGGCCACGTGTTGGCGCAGCCGCCGGTCCTGTGGGACATCGAGTCCGATCCGGTCCTCGCCGGCACCAAGCTCATCGCCGAGGCCTGGGACGCGGCCGGCCTCTACCAGGTCGGCTCCTTCGTGGGCGATGCGTGGCGCGAGTGGAACGGGCGCTTCCGCGACGACGTGCGCGATTTCTTCCGCGCCGAGCCCGGATCGATCCGGCGCGTGGCCGACGTGATCATCGGCAGTCCGAACGTCTTCGGCCACGAGGGCCGCGAGCCCGAGCAGAGCATCAACTTCGTGACCTGCCACGACGGCTTCACGATGAACGACCTCGTCTCCTACAACACCAAGCACAACGAGGCCAACGGCGAGGGCAACCGCGACGGCGCCAACGACAATCGCTCGTGGAACTGCGGCATCGAGGGCCCGACCGACGACCCGGAGATCGAGCGCCTGCGCAACCGCCAGGTGAAGAACTTCCTCGCCGTGAACCTGCTCTCGCTCGGCCTGCCCATGCTCACGATGGGCGACGAAGTGAGGCGGACACAGGGTGGAAACAACAACGCCTACTGCCAGGACAACGAGATCAGCTGGTTTGATTGGTCGCTGCTCGAGCGTCACGCCGACGTGCGGCGTTTCGTCAAGCTGCTGGTCGCGCAGCGTCGGACGCGTGCCGCCGACGCGAGGGGAGAGCGTCCGGGTCTCAGCCACCTCATTCGCGAGGCGGAGGAGGCTTGGCATGGCGTGCGGGCCGGTCAGCCCGACTGGGGCGACGGCTCCCATGCACTCGGCTTCTCCCTCGAGATGCCGGCGCGCGGCGTGATGCTGCACCTGTTCATGAATGCCTACTGGGAGGCGCTCGAGTTCGAGCTTCCGCCCACGATGGACGGACGCATCTTGGCCTGGCGCCGCTGGATCGATACGGGTCTCGACTCACCGGATGACATCGTCCCGTGGGACGACGCGCCAGTCGTGCCCGGACCCACCTACCGTGCCGAGGCCCGCTCGGTCGTGATGCTCTACGCGCCGCTTGCCTGAGTCGAATCAGGCAGAAGAGAACCACGAATGGACACGAACGAACACGAATGGGGCGTGCCTTCGAACATCAGTTCGAAATGGAGGGCGGTGCTCCTGCGCTGCCGCGATGGCGCGCCGGCGCGAGCGCCAGTCCGCATTCGTGTCCATTCGCGTTCGTTCGTGGTCACTAAACTCAGCCCGATCTGAGCGTTCGTTGACTTCAACCCAGCACCCATACCCATGCATGCCCTGCTCAAGGAAATCCGCCACAACCCCATGTTGTGGCTGTTGGTCTGCGTCCCCGCCCTGTTCGTCGTCGAGCACCTTCACCTCGCTTCGTCGACCGTCCTGTTCGTGCTCTCGGTCCTCGCCATCGTCCCGCTGGCCACGCTGCTCAGCCACGCCACCGAGTCGGTTGCGGCCAAGACGGGCGACTCCGTGGGCGGCCTGCTCAACGCCACGCTGGGCAACCTCACCGAGCTGGTCATTGCGCTCACCGCGCTGAAGGCCGGGCAGTACATGCTGGTGAAGGCGTCGATCGCCGGAGCGATCGTGACCAACTCGCTCTTCATGCTGGGCATGTCCTTCCTGCTCGGCGGCCTGAAGCACCGTGTGCAGGAATTCAACCGCGCCGGGGCGCGCATGCAGGCCGGACTGCTCTTCCTTGCCACCATTGCGCTGCTTGTCCCCTCGGCCGTCACCCAGACCGATTCGACCGTGGCGACGAAGTTCATGCAGCAACTGAGCGTGGGCATCTCGATCCTGCTCATCGTCGCCTATGCGCTCGGCATGCTCTTCTCGCTCAAGACACACAAGGAGCTTTTCGCCAGCGCGGGTGGCGAAGGCGGCGAGGCGGAGCATGAAGCGACGTGGCCGATGGCGCTGGCCCTGCCCACGCTCGCAGGCGTGACGATCCTCGTCGCGCTCGTCTCGGAGGTGTTTGTCGAGTCCGTGCAGGAGGCGGCGATTTCCTTCGGCATGTCGCAGGCGTTCGTCGGATTCATCGTCGTGGCGCTGGTGGGCGCCGCTGCGGAGATGGCCTCCGCCTTCTCCGGGGCGCGCAAGAATCGCCTCGATCTCTCCGTCGGCATCGCCCTGGGCAGCTCGACGCAGATCGCGTTGTTCGTGGCGCCCGTCCTGGTGCTGCTCAGCTATGTGCTCGGGCCGTCGCCGATGGACCTGCAGTTCTGGCCCGGCGCGATGGTGATGATGTTTTTCGCCACGCTCACGGCGTCGTTCGTGGCGGGCAACGGCCGCTCGGCCTGGTTCGTCGGCGTGCTCGTGCTGGCCGTCTACGTCGTCTTCGCGATGACGCTCTACCTGCTGCCGCCGGGCCTCAAGGGCTGAGCGCACGACCGCCCGCGCACCTCCAGATCTCACCCAACCGCTTCACTCCCCGATGTCACACCTCTCGCCTCGCTCCTCCCGACGCGTGCTCGATCCGATCGACCGCGTCTCCGAAGTCCTCTTCGGCCTGATCATGGTCCTGACCTTCACCGGCTCGCTCAGCGTGGCCGAGTCGGGTCGCGACGACGTGAGGGCCATGCTCATCGGCGCCCTCGGCTGCAACATCGCCTGGGGCATCATCGACGCGGTGTTGTACCTGATGGGGTGTCTGGCCGAAAAGGGCAAGGGCATCGCCACGGTCTGGGCCGTGCGCGCGGCGGCGGGTGCGGAGCAGGCCCAGTCGGCCATCCGGGATGCGCTGCCGGACATGGTGGCCTCGGTGCTGACCCCGGTGGAACTCGAGGCCATGCGCGAGCGCATCGTCAAGCTCCCGGATCCGCCGAAGCGTGCGACGCTCTCGGGCGAGGACTGGCGCGGCGCCGTGGGCGTGTTCGTCCTGGTCGTCGTCACGACCTTCCCGGTCGCGATCCCGTTCATCTTCATGCACGAGCTGCAACCGGCGATGCGCGTGTCCAACGGCATCGCGGTGGCGATGCTCTTCATCGCGGGTGAGATGTTTGGCCGGATGACGGGTCGGCGCAGTTGGTTCACCGGTCTCGCGATGGTTCTGCTCGGCGTCTTCCTCGTGGCGATGACGATGGCGCTCGGTGGTTGAGCGCTGCGGGTGCCCGGGCACCGCCGCGGCACCCGGGCAAAAGAAGACGCGGAGGTTTCGCAACCTCCGCGTCAGTGGAGACGAAAGGATCGCCGCGGGTGTCTCAGCGCCGCGGGCGCGCCGCCGGCATCGATGGCATCGGCGTGGGCCGCGGCCCGCCACCGATGCTGCCGCCCGGCGGCCGGTTCGGCGGCGTGACGACCACCGCCGGGGGCGGATAGCCATAGTAGGGCGATCCGTAGAAGCCCGGACCGTAGCCGACGCCGTAGTAAAAGGAGCCGTGGACATCCACGTCGCCACCGCCGGAATAGTCGCTGGTGCAGCCTGACGTGGCGACGATGGCGGCCGCCGCGAGTGCGGCCGTGGCGAGAAAAAGGGAGAGTCGAGTTTTCATCACTTGGCCTCCGATTCTTCGAGGAACGCGGCGAGCCCGAAGGTCGCGCCGAGCGGGTCCGAGATGATCGACAGTTCGTTGCCGGAGGTGATCGTGCGCGCGTCGGCGATCGCACGGCCTCCGAGGTCGACGGCGCGCTGGGTCGCCTCCTTCACGTTGGTGACGCGGACAAAGCCCACCCAGGACGGCGGCGCTTTGCTGTCGGCCTGGATCTTGGACATCCCGGCGCGGGCATAACCTCCGGCGCTCAGCACGTAGTCATCGGGATTGGCCGTGCGGTAGTCGTCGTGCTCCTGCCACCCGGCGACGGCGCGGTAGAGGGGCAGGACATTGCGGGGTTCGCGGGCGAAGAGGGAGATCCACATCCACTGGTTCGGTTCGGCCAGGTGATCCGCGGGATCGCCGGACGACGAAGTCATGAGGCCGAACAGCGCCCCCTCGTTGTCGGCGAGGATGGCGTGCAGGCCGCGGTCCGGCACCTGGCGCGGGGCGATGACGATGCGCCCCTTCTTCGCAACCGCGGCCTTGGCGGCCTTGTCGATGTCCTTGACCGAGATGTAGCCGATCCAGCGTGCCGCGGGTGCGTTGTCCGGTGTCGCCGGGCCCTTGACGATGCCGCACACCGGGACCGTCCCCTGGGACAAGAGCGTGTAGGCCGTGCCTTCACTCTCGATCGTGCGCGGCGTCCATCCGAAGAGGCCGGCGTAGAACTGGATCGAGGCGGCGGGGTCGGTGGTGAAGAGGTCGCCCCAGACGAATCGTCCGGGTACAAGGTGCTTTGTCGGCGGATCGACGAGGGGTGGGATGGTCGGGGCCGCGGGCAGGACGGTCGCCGCGGTCAACACGGCGAGGCTGAGCACGGCGGCCAGATGGCGTTTGGTCGGCATGAGGCGGTGGTGGGATGGTTGGG
>JACSRI010000100.1 GCA_014879845.1 Opitutaceae bacterium | reverse complement strand
CAGCGAGGGGCCCGGCAGGGGCGGCGGGATTCAAGGGGTGCCGTCGCAGGCCGGGACGAAGTCGCCGGAAAGGTGTCGCCGACGAGAACCGAACGGCCGCGGGTATGCGGCCAATCACACCGGCGCCGCAATCGGAAAGAACAGCGATGCGTCAGATTTCACGAAAATGAGCACGCCGCCATCGTACCGGCGACCCGAGACAACATCCGGCGCCGGATGTTTCATGAATCAAGCCGCCTTCCGAGTGCGGTCGCCCGCCGGACGGGGCCGCCCGGGGCTCAGCGCACGATCATCAGTCCGACGCGCAGTTGCCACGGCAGCTGGCGATCGTAGGCGAGGATGGTCTCGCCGTACCCGTTGAAGTATTGGATATGCAGATACCCGTGCTGCAGACCGATGGCGCGCAGGGGTGTGATGTCCTCGAAGGGATAGGAGAAATCGGCGAGCACGCTGGAATGGCCCTCGGTGCCGACGCGGAAGGTCGTGGTGAGGCGGATGCCCTTGTTCTGCGCGAGCGTGACCTGCCAGTCGACGTAGCCACGGTACTCGGCGATGTCGGGGTTCTCCGATTTCTCCAGGTAGGTGTAGGCCTTGGGGCTGAAGGCGACGGCCCAGCGCCGGTCGATCTCCCACCACCACGACGGGCGGATGAAGAGGATGTTGATGCTGCGGCTGTCGGCCCCGCCCTTGCCGTTGGATTCGTGCTCAAAGCCGCCGCGGAGGCTGAAGCGGCCGCCGAACAGCTCACCGATGTCGCGACGCTGGTAGAAAATCGACGGGCGGTAGGAGGTGTCGAAAAACGGCTTGGACTCGGACTCGAGGTCCCAGATCGAGGTCTGCGTGTAGGCGAGGTAGAGGTCGTTCCAGACGTGTTCGCCCTTGATGGAGTCGTCGGTCGCGCCGAACGGACGGAATTTCAGGCTGAGCTGGAACTTCGCGTTCACCTTCTCGTTGAAGCCGATCGAGAAATAGACCGGCTCGTTCGGCGAGATGCCGAGTTCGGTCGTCTGGGTCTGAAAGGAACCGGGATCCGAGCGTGCAACGGCAGCCGCGGGGGCCACCGCCGCAGCTTCACCGGCCGCGGGCGCCGGGGCCTCGGGGGGCGGTTCCGCAGCCCGACCCGCCAGTGCCAGGACAACCATGACGAGAACGCTCCAGCCGATCTGAGTAGGTTTGCGCATCGCGTGCATCACGCTGGCTAGGTGCCGGCAAAATGGGCGGAGATCGAACGCAAAGCTCGGTTCCTGCGTCTCACCTCACCAAGACGCCCCGGGCCACCCGGGCCATACACGCATGAGAGCGCCGCCCTCCCCTCAACCGACTCAGTCCATCGCTGCAGCGACTGAGCCCATGTTTGCTCGTACCGTTTCCGCCCCTGCGCCCCGCCGGCGTGCCATGAACGGCGACGCACATCGTCAGCTCCACTGGGCCGCCATCCGTTCGGTGTGTCGCAACCACGACCTCGCCCCGCATACCCGCCGGGCCAAGCTGCGTTTCCTTGTCGAAGGGCTTGCCCGGACCACGGGCTGGCCGTCGACGCGTCCGCACGCGGCCGCGGCCTCCTGAGTCGCCGTCGCCCGCGCCCGGTCAATTCTTTCCCAGGCGCCACCACATCCAGCCGCCGAGCGCCTGGAAAAGGATGTTCGGCAGCCACTGCAGGAGTTCGGGATGGAGCTCGGGCTTGTCCTTCACCCAGGTCGCCGCGACGAGCAGGCAGTAGTAGACCATGGTGAGGAGCATCGCCAGACCGAGATTGGCCGAGGTCTCCGTGCGGCGTGTCTGGATACCGAGCGGCACACCGATCAGGGCGAGCGACAGGACGGAGAACGCCAGGGCGGCATTCTCGTGGACCGCCATCTCGAGGTCGCGCCGTCGCTTCTGCTCAGCCGCGGTCGCGTCGACCTTGTTCCGCAGGCGCTCGCGCTCTTCGACGAGCTCGCGGAAGGTGAGCATGGACGGCTTCTTCTGAAACACCTTCCGCTTGAACAGCTCGCTCAGCGGGATCGCGACCGGCACGATCTGGCCGCCGGGATTGGGCAGGAACGTGCCCTTCAGGTCGAGCGGATCGGGGTGCAGCCAGCCGTTGTGGAGGTTGAGCTGCAGTTGGTTTTGGTCCTCGAGATACGCGACCTCGCCGCGCTCACCGTGCGCGACGAACTCCAGTTCGCGCTGCCTGTCGAGCTTCCAGACCCAGACGTCGTGCAGCACATCGCCCTCCTTGCGATCCACGTAGATGACAAACCCGGCGAACCCCCGGATGAACTGACGGGGCACGACGAGACTGAGCGGATCACTCTGGCCCAGTTCGGAGACGAGCCGGCGAAATTCGCCTTTGGCGCGGGGACCGTACTCGAAGTTCACGATCAACGACACGAGCACGCCGACCACGGCGATGAGCAGCACCGGCGCGCCGATGCGGCCGAGTCCCACTCCGGCGGTCCGCATCGCGGTGATTTCGTTCTGCGCCGATAGCCGGCCGAGCGTGAGCAGGATGGCCGTGATCATGCCCATCGGCAACGCATAGGTGATCACGAACGGCGCAAGCATCGCAATCAGGCCGGCGGCTCGGGCGAGCGAGACGCGTCCGTCGGCCAGCAACGGCAGCAGTTCCTTCATCGCATTGCCCGCGAGCAGGACGAAGCCGAACAAGACCACGGCCGCCGCGGCCGCGAAGAGAAGCTCTCGGGAAAGATAGCGGTGAAGAAGGTTCACGCGAAGAGTGCGGCGAGGCACGCACCGCAGCCGCAGGGTTCTGAAGATCGCCGTTCTCGAGGCAACGCCGAACGAATCCACCGGCGCCGCGCGGGTTTCGCCGCTTGAACCTTCCGCCTTTCAGGGCTTCGGTGTTTCCGCCTTCCTTCCGCCATGCCCACGCCACCCGCACGCCCGGCCATCCACGGTGAGACGCTCGACTCGCTCACTGCCGCGCTCGGCGCGCACGGACACCCCGCCTACCGGGCACGCCAGATTCTCGAGTGGCTCTACAAGAAGCGCGTGCGCACGTGGGACGAGATGTCGTCGCTGCCGCGCGACCTGCGCGCCTGGCTCGCCGCGACCTACGAGATCGACCCGGCGAAGTACCTTCTGGCGAAGGACTCCTCGGACGTGACCGAGAAACTCCTGCTCGAGCTGCACGATCGCTCCCTGATCGAGACGGTAATCATCCGGGCCCCGCAGGACGGCGTCGGCCAGCAGCATTCCAGAAAAACGATCTGCATCTCCACGCAGGTCGGCTGTGCCTACGGCTGCCGGTTCTGCGCCTCCGGGCTCGCCGGCTGGAAGCGCGACCTCTCCGCGGGCGAGATCGTCGCGCAACTCTTGCAGGTTTGCCACCGCGAGGACGCACGCACACCGCGCGCGCGGGCCGAACTCGCCTCGTTCGACAACATCGTCGTCATGGGCATGGGCGAGCCGCTCGCCAATTACGACGCGCTGCTGCGCGCGCTCATGATCGTCAACGCCCCGTGGGGCCTCGGCTTCGGCGCCCGCCGCATCACCGTCTCGACCTCCGGCCTGGTGCCCCAGATCCTCCGCCTCGCCGACGAGCCGCTGGGCATCCGCCTGGCTATCAGCCTGCACGGGGCGACCGACGAGGTGCGCGAACAGATCATGCCGATCAACCGCAAGTACCCGCTCGCCGAACTGATCCCCGCCGCCCGGACCTTCGCGGAAAAACACGGGCGCATGATCACCTTCGAGTTCATCCTCATCGAGGAGGTGAACGACGCGCTTGATCAGGCCGAGAGACTCGCCGCGCTCGCACTCGACGTCCACGCCCACGTCAACCTCATTCCCTACAACACGGTGGAAGGCCTGCCTTGGAAGCGCCCGAGCCTCACCCGACAGGACCGCTTCCTTGCGGTGCTCGAATCCCGCGGCGTATCCACCACGATCCGGCGCGAGAAGGGGCACGATATCGCGGCCGCCTGCGGCCAACTCCGGCTCAAGGTCGAGCGGGGAGACGGCACGATCGAGCCCGCCCCGGCCCGCCGGT
>JACSRI010000162.1 GCA_014879845.1 Opitutaceae bacterium | reverse complement strand
ATCCGCAGCTGCTGGCCGTCAAAGGTCACAAAGCGCCCCGTCCCCGCGCTCAAGCGCAGGCGGCCGCCTTCAGCCACGGTCTCGATAAGCGCATCGACCGCCGTCCGGCCCAGGTCATCAGCCACACCCGCCGAACGCAGCCAACGGTGGACGGCGCGCCTCGCCAGCGCACGCGGTCGTCCGGCCAGGGCCGCCCAGCGCCGAGCGCCGGCTGGATCGGCGATTTCGTCGAGCCAGGCCTCGAGGGCGGTGTCATCGTCGTCGAGCGCCTCGCGCGCAGCGAGGAACCCCGTCGCGAGGTCGCGCCCGGCGGCGGCCCGCAGGGCGGGCACGACGCGACGGCGCACGCGGTTGCGCAGGTAAGTGTCGCCTGCATTGGTCGCATCCTCGCGCCATGGTGCTCCCGCCGCACGGAGGGCATCGCGTAGCACGGCTCCCTCGCAGCCGAGCAGCGGTCGCACGCGCACCGTGCCGTCGGAGCGGCCGTGCACCGGCCGCGGCGCGGCCAGCCCGCCCGTGGCACTGCCGCGCACGATCCGCATCAGCATGGTCTCGACGACATCGTCGGCCTGATGCCCGAGCACGAGCACGCGCGCGCCACTCGCGGCCATGGTCCGTGCAAGAAACTCAAACCGCGCCTCGCGCGCCTCCGCCTCGGAAGCCGCGGGCGACGCCGACGCCGCCACGGATCGCCGCCACCGACCGACCCAACAGCGCTCGCCGAGCCCGCGCGCGAGGGCCGCGACGAAGCGCGCGTCCGCCGCCGAGGCGCGACCGCGCAGCGCGTGGTCGAAATGCAGGATGAGCCAGCGCCCGCGCAGCTCGGGAAGGTGTGCCCAAAGCGTGCATACGAGAGCCACGGAATCGGCGCCGCCCGAGCACGCCACGGCGACCGGTTCGCCGGCGGTGGCGGCACGGCGGATCTCGCGCAGCGCCCCCGCGTGCAGGCGCGACGACGGGATCGCGCGTGCCACGGCTTCGGCGCGCCGGCGCCAGACGCCGGCCCGTCGGGAGTCACGGCGAGCCTGCGACACCGCGGTCACACGCCGCCGAAGGAATCCTTGCCGAACCAGGGACGCAGCACCGCGGGCACGCGGACCGTGCCATCGGGCTGGAGGTTGTTCTCCAGCAGCGCGACGAGCACGCGCGGGATGGCGAGGCCCGAGCCGTTGAGCGTGTGCACAGGCTCGACCTTGCCGGTCTCGGGATCGCGGTAACGGATCTGGGCGCGCCGCGCCTGGAACGCCTCGAAGTTCGAGCAGCTCGAGACCTCGAGCCAGCGCTGCTGGCCCGCCGCCCATACCTCGAGGTCGTACTTCTTCGTCTGGGTGAAACCGAGATCGCCCGTGCACATGAGCAATACCCGGTAGGGCAGCTCAAGTTTCTGCAAAAGCCGCTCGGCGTCGCCGCGGAGTTTCTCCAGCTCGTCGTAGCTGGTCGATGGATGCACCCACTTCACGAGTTCGACCTTGTCGAACTGGTGCAGGCGGTTGAGGCCGCGCACGTCCTTGCCGTAGCTTCCGGCCTCGCGGCGGAAACACGGCGTGTAGGCGCAGCGACAGACCGGCAGGCTCTTCGCCTCGAGGATCTCGTCGCGGAAGAAATTGGTCAGCGGCACCTCGGCGGTCGGGACGGCGTAGAACGAGTCCTCAACCGTCTGATACATCTGGCCCTCCTTGTCGGGGAGCTGGCCGGTGGCGGTGGCGCTGGCGGCGTTGACGAAGACGGGCGGCGCGACCTCGACGTAGCCGGCCTTGTTGGCCTCCTCGAGGAAGAACTGCAGGAGCGCGCGCACGAAGCGGGCGCCGTCGCCGACGTAGAAGGGGAAGCCCGCGCCCGTGACCTTCACGCCGCGCGGGAAATCCACGATCTGCTGGAACCACGGGATCTCGTAGTGGGGAATCTGATGCGCCGCCTTCGGGCCGGGCTTGCCGTCGGGCAGGCCCCACGTCGCGGCCGTGACGTTGCCCGAGGGATCGGGCGCGACGGGCACCGACTCGTGCGGGATGTTCGGCACGGTGAGCAGGAGTTTCCTTGCGCTCGCCTCGAGTTCGCCCAGCGCGATCTCGCCTTCCTTCACCTGGGCCGAGACCGCCTTCATCTCCTGCACCTTGGCGAGGAACTCCGGCGTGCCCTTCGGGAGCTTGGCCATCTCGGCGTTGGCGGCCTTCTGGCGCGCGCGCTGCGACTCCACCTCGGACACCTTCGCGCGCCACGCGGCGTCGGCGGCGATGACGGCGTCGAGGTCGCAGTCACTGCCCTTGGCCGCGATGGCCTGGCGCACGCGGTCCGGGTGTTCACGAAGCAGTCTGGTGTCGAGCATAGCCGCAGAGGACAAATCACCGGCCGCCCGGAATAAACACAAATCCTCGGGCCACCCCGGCCGATGCCCCGAGTCCGCGCAGCCCGCCCGCTCGCCGGCGCCTACTCGAACAGACCGGCCACATCGGCCGTCCCGCCCCCGGTCAGCGGCACCACCCGGTGCGCCGGCAGCTGGGTGCGGAACCAGGTGCGCTGCTTGCGCACGAGTTGCCAGGTGTTCCGGGTGATCGCAGCCTCGAGGACGGCGACATCGCCTCCCGCATCGAGCCAGGCCAGGGTCTCCCGGTAGCCGATCGCGCTGGCGGCGCTGGGGTTGCGCTCCAGGCCCCAGCCGCGCAGCGTGCGCACCTCCTCGATCAAACCGGCCTCGAGCATGGCGCGGACGCGCGCCCCGATGCGGGCGCGCAGATCGTCCGGCTCGCGCGCCAGCTCGACCACGCGGACCTCGCGGCCCGGGTACGGAGGCTCCTGCGCGGCAAAACGCCGGGCCAGTTCCTCGAGCGTCGCGCCCGACGCGAGGCATCGCTCGAGGGCGCGGAGCACGCGCCGCGGGTTTTGCACATCGAGCGCGCCGAAGCCACCGGGATTGAGCGCGCGCAGCTCGGCGACGAGCGCGCGGAGGCCCTCGCCCTCGAGCCGCGCGTCCAGCGCCGCGCGCAACGCCGGGTCCACCGCCACATCGTCGGCCACCGGCGCGAGAAAACTCTTCAGGTAAAAACCGCTGCCGCCGACCACGAGCACCCGCCGCCCGCGCTCCTCGATCGCGGCGACGGCGGCGCGCGCGAGTTCGGCGTAGCGCTTGATGTCGAGGCGCTCGTCGACCTCGGCGACATCGATGAGGTGATGCGGCGCGCGCGCGCGCTCGGCCGCCGAGGGCTTGGCCGTGCCGATATCCATCCCGCGGTAGAACAGGAGCGCATCGCACGACACGATCTCCGCGTCGCAACGCTCGGCCCAGGCGAGCGCGAGCTCGGTCTTGCCGACGGCGGTGCAACCGGTGAGGACGTGGAGTGGAGCGGGCATGGAGGACGGCCCCGGATTGTTACGAACTGGCAACATCCCGGGCGGCGCGAGAATCGACGCTGGCAGGTGACATGGCAGGACCTATCCTCGGACCCAGCCAAATCCGACGCGATGAAGAAGACCGTCTTCCACTACCGCACGATCATCCTGTCCGACGTCCATCTCGGCACACCGAACTCGAAGGTGCAGGAGGTGAACCATTTTCTCAGGCACACCCGCTCGGAAAAACTCATCCTCAACGGCGACATCATCGACGGCTGGCAGCTGCGTCGCGGCACGCGCTGGACCAAGCAGCACACGCGCTTCGTGCGCCTCGTCCTCAAGAAGCTGGAGAAGCGCGACACGAAGGTGATCTACCTGCGGGGCAACCACGACGACATCCTCGCGCGGTTCCTGCCGCTGGAGTTCGGCGGACTCGATATCGTCGAGGACCACATCCACGAGGGCATCGGCAAACGCTACCTCGTGCTGCACGGGGATGTCTTCGACTCGGTCACGAAGAACTTCGTCATCCTCTCCCACCTCGGCGACTTCGGCTACAAGCTGCTCCTGCGCCTCAACCGCGCCTACAACCAGTTCCGCGCCTGGCGCGGCCAGGAATACTACTCGCTGAGCAAGGCGATCAAGGCGCGGGTCAAGTCGGCCGTGAACTATGTCTCCAAGTTCGAGGAGCGCATCGCCGGGCT
>JACSRI010000082.1 GCA_014879845.1 Opitutaceae bacterium | reverse complement strand
AGGGCGAGGCCTCGCCCTACCCGGCATGCGCTGTCTTTGCGGACCGCCTTCTCTCCGTCCCTTAAGAACGCCTTCCTCTGTGACCTCTGTGTCTCCTCCGTGACCTCTGTGACCCTCTCCTCCTCCGCCGCCGCGTGCTACTTCGACTTCCCGAGCAGGTAGTCCGGGTTGAGCTTCTGCAGGGACTTTGGGACGAAGAGGCCGTCCTTGCGGATGAGCTTGCCGTCGAACCAGATCTCACCGCCGCCGTACTCCGGACGCTGGATACAGACGATGTCCCAGTGCACCTGCGACTTGTTGCCGTTGCCGCAGTGGTCGTAGGCCTGGCCCGGCGTGAAGTGGAAGGAGCCGGCGATCTTCTCGTCGAAGAGCGTATCGCGCATCGGCTGGAGGATGTGCGGGTTGAAGCCGATGGCGAACTCGCCGATGTAGCGCGCGCCGGCGTCGCTATCGAGGATCTCGTTCATGCGCTTCGTATTGCTCGAGGTGGCCTCGACGATCTTTCCCTGCTTGAGCACGAGGCGGATGTTGTCGAACGACGCGCCCTGGTAGACGGAGGGCGTGTTGTACTGCACCACGCCGTTGACGCTGTCCTTCACCGGGCAGGAGAAGACCTCGCCGTCCGGGATGTTGCGCAGGCCGCCGCAGGGCGTGGCGCCGATGCCCTTGATCGAGAAGGTGAGGTCGGTGCCCGGGCCCTTGAGGTGCACGCGGTCGGTCTTCGTCATGAGGTCGACGAGCGCTTTCATGCCGGCCTCCATACGCGCATAGTCGAGCGTGCAGACGTCGAAGTAGAAGTTCTCGAACTGCTCGGTGCTCATCATCGCCTGCTGCGCCATGGCGGACGACGGCCAGCGCAGCACGACCCACTTGGTCTTCTGCACGCGCCAGTCCATGACCGGGCGCATGATGGCGTTGACCATCGTCATCTTGGCGGCGGGCACGTCGGAGGCCTCGAAGATGTTGTTCGAGCCGCGCACGGCGATGTAGGCCTGCATCTTCTGCATGCGGGCCATCTCGAGCTTGGACAGCAGGTCATACTGCTCCTTGGCGGCGTCGCGCAGGAGTTCGCGCGAGACGCGCGCGTGGTTGATCTGCACATAGGGCAGCGCACCGCGGCGGCGGGCGGCGCGCACCAACTCGATCACCATCGCATCGGGAATGTCGAAGGCATCGATCAAGACACGCTCGCCCTTGGCGAGGCGCGTGGAAAACCCGGTCAGGACATCGGCCAGTTTCGCGTAACGCGGATCACTCATGGGTGAATGAAACGCCCACGGCGCACGGCCGGCCAAGAAAAAAGCCGGCGGCCCGGGTCGGGTGGAACCGGTAGGGATGCCTCGCCGAGTCATCCGCGAGCGATGTCCGCATCACGAAAAGTCTCGCGCGGACGCCTCGGCGAGGCGTCCCGAACTTCGCTCACCTCACCGCCCGCCGCGCACTGTCTCCGGAAAACAGATGCGCGCGACCGCCTCGTCGAAGTCACCCGAGCCGCTGAGGATCTCGATCTCGAGGCGCAGGTAGTAGATCGGGAGCGGGAATTTCCGGCCCTCGGCGATGCGCACCGCGTCCTTCTCGGTCGTGACGAGATAATCCAAGTTGGCTCCGACGACCTGTTCACAGATCCGGTCGAGCTCGTCCTCGCTGAAGCGGTGGTGGTCGAGAAAGCGGCGTGTGTAGATGAGGTTCGCCCCGTAGCGCCGCAGGAAACCCTCGAAGCTCTCGGGCACGGCGATGCCGCTGAACGCGCCGACGCGCGCGCCCTTGAGGTGCGTCAGCTCGCGGCGCTCGCCGGAGACGAGGTCCTGCAGGTACTTCGGCTGGTGGGTGCACTCGATGATATCGGCCTCGGGCTTGTGCCGGCGGATCAGGTCCTCGAGCTCGGGGTCGCGGCGGCCGTTCGACTTGGTGAGGAAGATGTAGGACGCGCGTTTGATGTGCTTGATCGGCTCGCGCAGGATGCCGCGCGGCAGGAGGTGGCCGTTGCCGAAAGGGTTGGTCGAGTCAACGAGCAGGAGATTGAGGCGGCCCTTCATCGGCAGGTACTGGAAGCCGTCGTCGAGCACGAGCGTGTCGCAGCCGAACTTGCGGATGGCATAGTGCCCGGCCTTCACGCGGTTCTTGTCCACGAGCACGATCACGCCGGGCAGGTTCTTCGCGAGCATGTAGGGCTCGTCGCCGGCGACATCGGAATCGAGCAACACGCCGGTGCCGTCGCTCACCACGCGCGGCGGCGGCGGCTCGCCGCCGGTCACGATGGTGCGCCACCAGCGGCGCCACATCGGCTCGGCGCGGCTCTTGTAACCGCGCGAGAGGATGGCGACCTTGCGACCCTTTTCCGCGAGCGAGCGGGCGAATTTCTCCACCACCGGCGTCTTGCCCGTGCCGCCGACGGTGAGGTTGCCGACCACGACGACGAGGCAGCCGAGCGGGTGGTTGCGCAGGATGCGCTGCTGGTAGAGCCAGAGGCGCGCCTGCACGATCAGGCTGAAGAGCTGCGAGGCGCTCCACATGCAGGCGCGAAACACCGCGGCGCGCTTGCCGTGCCGTCGATCGAAGACCACATCGACCGCGAACTGCTCAAACTCGTTGAGCGCCTCCTTCAAACGGTTCGCGGCCATGGATCAGACAGGAAAAACCTCGCTGCTCACTGGAGGTTTCATCCCACCGAAGGCGGCCCGAAGACGAGACGAATCTCAGCGGCGGACAGACGCGGGCGCATGGCGCAGGCACGCAGACCGGCCGAAAAACGCATCGAGTTGAAGGGATGACGCGTCCACGCGGGTTGTGCCGTGGCAGACCGATCACCGTGAAAACCAAGATCCCCACATTCGTCGCTCTGACTCTCGCGCTCGCCGCGGCGATGCGCGCCGAGGATCCGGCCCGAGCCGCCGCCCCGGCCCGGCCCGCCGACACTCCCTGCCGGATCATCCAGGCCGAGAAACCGCAGTTTCCCATCCGCATGCTCAAGGAGGGCGTGACCCACGGGACGGTGCGCGTGCTCGTCCACGTCGACTCGACCGGCGCGATCATCGACCTGCTCGTGACGGCCGGCACGCGGCAGGCCTTCGCCGAGGAGGCACAGCGCGTGATCGGCACCTGGACCTTCGAACCGACCCACATCGGCGGTGAGGCCCTCGACACGATCCTCGACCTCACCTTCAACTTCGATGTCAACGGGATGGTCGCGATCGAGAAGTTCATGCCCGAGGGGCAACCTCCGGTGGAGATGGCCGAGGGCTACGAATACCACGCCTGTTCGCTCAGCCACCTCGACAGGATGCCCACGCCACTCGCGCTCGCGAGACCCCTCTACCCCGACGAATGGCGTGAGCAGGGCATCAAGGGCCGCGTCACCGTGCAGTTCTACATCGATGAGACGGGCAAGGCCCGTTTCCCGACTGTCGTCGAAAAGGATCACGACAACCTCGCCGCCGTGGCCGTGGCCGCCGTGCGCCAGTGGCGCTTCGCGCCGCCGACTTCCCAGGGCAGACCCGTGCTCGTGCGCGCGCGGCAGGTGTTTGCCTTCGGCGTGGACAGGACCCCGGCGACGTGAGCCCGATCTGACGCGCGCCGCACTCCAACCCCAGCCCGCTCAGGAGCCCACGGTCTCGCGCAGGAACCCCGCGAGTTCCGCGCGCAGGTACTGACGTGCTCGATACAGCCGCGTCTCCACGCCGCGGGCCGAGCAGCCAAGGATCGGGCCGAGTGTGGCGTAGTCCATCCGCTCGTAGTGATGCAGGAGCAGCGGCACCTTAAGCTCGTGCGGCAGGCGGTCGATCGCGGCCGCAAGCGCGGCGAGGGCCTCGTCGTGCTCGAGGATGCGATCCGGGCCGGGACGATCGACGGCGATGGAGTCGGCCACGACGTCGGTGCCGGGCTCCGCCCCGGTCGGCGCCTCCAGATGGACGAGCGGACTGCGGCGTTCGCGCCGGTGATGGTTGCGGCAGAGATTGGCGAGGACGGTGAAGAGCCATGCCGGCAGGTTGGTGTCGGCCGAGAGCCGCATGCTCTGCCGGTAGAGTCGGACAAACACCTCGGCCACGAGTTCGTTGGCGTCGGCGCTGTTGCGCACGTAACGCCAGGCGAAGGCGAAGAGCGGGCGGCGCCAGCGCTCGATCAGGCGGCTCAGCGCGGACTCATCACCGCGCTGCAGCGCTTGGAGATCGGCGTCGGCGGGATTCACGACATCGGGCGGTCCGGGAGTCAGGTCTTGGGGACGGACGCGGCCACCGCTTCGAACTCCGGGCCCAGGCTCGCGAGGTACTGGCGCCGCTGCTCCGGGCGCATGACGTCAACCGTCGCCGCCACCAGACGGCGGGTGGAGTCAACGCATTCGCGATCGAGCGCGCGCTGCTGGTCGACATAACGTGCGAACTCCAGGAAATCCACCTCGCCGGAGCTGCGTCGCGCTTTTTCGAACGCCGCGAACTCGCGGCGCATCTGCGCCACGCGACGCGCGAGCGCGAGCAGCTGCGGGCTGGATTGCTCGTGCAGCGCGCGGATGCGCGCGACCTGGGTCTCGTCGAGACGGAGGTCCTCGCGCATCCACTCCCACTGCGACTCGAGATCGTCGACAGGTCGCGGACGGTGCGTGACGAACCAGCCCTGGTGCGCGCCGAGTCCGCACACCAGGCCGAGCGAGAGAGCGAGGATCGTGCGTTTCATGGCTTGGCCACCTCCGCGACGACCTTCACGCCGGGTGCGTCCTCGACGAGCGGATCGATGAGGCGAAGGTAATGCTGGACGACCTGCCGGCTGCGCGCCTCCTGCAGGTGCGAGACGCGCGCCTCCGCCAGGAAGAGCCCGAGCAGCACACATGCGGCGACAAACGCCACCGTGAACGACGGTCGCGCAAACGCCACCTCGATGCACGCGAGCCATCCGGCCCGGCGCTCCGGTTCCGCTGTCGTCGCGGCGTGCGCGATGCGCCGCCATGTTTCGGCCTCCAGGTGTTCCGAAGGCTCCAGCGTGGTGTCGCCCCAGCGGTCGAGGAGCGAGTCGAGCGGGTCTTGGGGTTTTTCCATGGGAAACGGCAAATGAGCACGGGCCGCCCGGGCGACGGCGTACGCGTTGCGGCCACAAGGAGCCTAACACCGCGCGGCGGGCATCCCTTCAGAATAGTCGCGGCCGCGTCCGATATCCGGCTTATTTCGCGACGAAATTACCCAGCGAAGCCGGGAGCGTGGCCCGGACCTTGTTGGAACGGCATCAGCGCAAGGCCGGCTCGATCGATTCGAGGCGAGCGTCGAGGAAGATGACCTCACGGATCTTCCCGTCACGATCTCGACTGGCCAGGAACTGGCGATCCTTGAGCAGGTCCAGCAGCTCCCGATCCGAGATGATTTCAAGCACCGGCGCAGCAACGGCAACCGTCGGGAGAGGTTCCGGCTTTCGCGTCTCTCCCCCGGGTTTGCGTTGAGCCGGGAGAAACAGCGAAACCGCGAGGCACCCTGCGAGGCTGCAAACCGCACCGACACGGGCCGCGCGTCGCCGACGGATGGAAGAGGCCGCCCGGGCTGCCGCGAGCGCGCCCGCCGAGGTCCACGCCTCCTCGAACGTGTCCGCAACCAAACGGTCATTGGGATCTCCGTGCTCAGTCATGGGAATCTAGCGCCTCATGGATGAGTCGACGCAGTGCGGCGCGAGCACGCGTGAGTCGCGACTCGACGGCCTTGGGTGAGACATTGAGCCGCGCCGCGATCGCATCCACGGACTCGGCGCGGAAATATTTGGCATCGAGCAACGCCCGGTCGGCGGCATCGAGCCCGGCCAGGCCGGCTTCGAGTGCGTCCTGCATGACGGTGCCGTCGGCCTCGGACGCGTCGACAGTGACATCTGCCCACCACCGTCGGATCGCCCGCATGAACCGAGATTCCCGCCGGCGCAGATCGCTAAGTTCCGATCGCGCGACGAGGCGCAACCACGCGCCCCACTGCATCTCACTCTCGCACACGCGCACGTGGCGCGCCACGCGCAGGTAGGCTCCCTGCAGCGCCTCGGAGGCGAGCGCATGGTCCCCGCGCGTGCAGCCAAGCAGGTGCCGGAAGAGCATCGGCCCGTGCTCGCGATGAAACACCTGCCACGCGGCATCGTCCCCACGGGCCATCCGACGGCTGAGTTCGGTGATCGGCGTCGGCCCAAGAGGGGTCGGAGCGTCCATGCTCGCCTCAGACACACCACGGCCGCGGGTACGGGCACGTCATTGCTGTGCGCCGACGGCCGGGGCCTCCGGCCCCGCGGCTTTGGGAAGGTTCACCTGACGCAAGAGGTTGGAGATCACCTCGTCGGCCATTTTTGTCACAGAGCTGGAGCGTCGGATCCGAACGCCCGGCCTCGAAACCGAGGCTCCGTCCGGTCCCGCAACGAAAAGCAGCCTCGTCTCGGGGTGAAACTTGATCAACAACGCGGTTGGGTCGTTCGCTGGATCAAGCTCCCAAGCGGTGCGAAGGGCACCAGCGATTTGTTCAGGCGTGTACCGATCCAGAAGCTCAGCGATGGCATAACTGCGAAACGCCCGCGTTGATTCCTGGATTTCGTTCGCTTGCACCGGAACCAGGACGAACACCGGGTCGCCCGAGCCGCCCGGCCCGAGCGCTTCCACGGCTGCGCCTTGCGGACGCAACATCCGGTCCAGCGCCTCGCTCAATGCATACGCCCCAGCATTGCGCACGTGGATCGCCGGGACGGTCAGCTTGCGAAACTGTGGATCAACGATGAGGTTGAGCCGGCACGTGCCCGTCGCGTCCTTGCGTAGAAGATCCGCCAGGTCCCCCAAAGCTCCGCCCGGGAAATCCAGATCGACTCCCACCACTGGAGTCTTCTGCGGGGGTGTGTTTTCCGAGGTCGTGTCAGCATGTGCCGGGACGTGGAGTCCCACTAACAGGATCAGGACCAGGATGGCCCGGGGAGAGTGCAGGACGGGTGTTCTCATGATGTGTGTTGTGCGACACGAATGATACGCCGGCCATGTCGAAATCCTTCGCGACCTCCGGCAAAATCAGGTGCGTTCGCGGCGTAAATCAGCGGGCCGCAGGCCCGCACGAAGCACACGCGCCGCCCCCTCGTGTAAAAACCAAGAAGGTTGACAAGCCGCCCGCGAACGACCTTTTCCCCGACCTTCACGCCGGCCGCACGTCGTCCGGGCTCCGCCGCCCGGTCCGCGTGCCCCGCGTGTGACGAGCCGAAGCCCATGAAGACACTCATCATCGCCGAGAAACCCAGCGTCGCCGCCGACCTCGCACGCGCCCTCGGCAAGGTGCCCAAGCACGGTGAGTTCTACGAGAACGACGAGTACGTCATCTCCTCCGCCGTCGGCCACCTCGTGGAACTCGAGATGCCCGAGGACATCGACAAGAAGAAGTACGGCTTCTGGCGCCTCGAGACGCTCCCGATCATCCCGGACAAGTTCGGCCTCAAGCCGATCGAGAGCTCGAAGGACCGCTTCGCACTCCTGAAAAAGCTCCTCGCCCGCAAGGACCTCAAGGAAGTCATCAACGCCTGCGACGCCGGGCGCGAGGGCGAGCTGATCTTCACTTACATCTGCCAGCTCGCGAAGACCAAGCTCCCGGTCAAACGCGCCTGGATGCAGACCATGACCCCCGAGGGCATCCGCGATGCCTTCAAGAACCTGCGCGACGGCGCGCAGATGGCCGGTCTCGCCGACGCCGCCCGCTGCCGCAGCGAGAGCGACTGGCTCATCGGCATCAACGGCACCCGAGCGATCACCAAACGCATGTTCGGCTCGCGCGCCGGCAACGTCGCCTCCGTCGGCCGCGTCCAGACGCCGACCCTGGCCATCGTCTTCGCCCGCGAGCTGGAGATCCGCAATTTCAAGCCCCGCGCCTACTGGCGCGTGACCGCGACCTTCGAGGTCGCGAAAGGCCGCTACGAGGGCGTGTATCAGCGCCCCAAGTTCAAGAAGGCCGAGGGCGACGACCACGACCGCATCGACCGCCTCTGGGACAAGGCCGCCGCCGAGGCGGTGTTCGCCGCCTGCCAGGGCCAGCCGTCCGCCGCGGTGCGCGAGGAGAAGAAGGGCGCCACGCAGATCGCGCCGCGTCTCTACGACCTCACCACGCTGCAGCGCGAGGCGAACAACCGCTTCGGCCTGTCCGCCCGCCGCACGCTCCAGATCGCCCAGGCGCTCTACGAGCGGCACAAGATGATCACCTACCCGCGCACGGACTCGCGCGCGCTGCCCGAGGACTACATCCCCACGGTGCGGCAGACGCTGCAGGCCCTGCAGGGCGACCTCACCGCGCACGCCGCCAGGGTGCTGGACGAGGGTTGGGTGCGCCCGAACAAGCGCATCTTCAACAACGCGCAGATCTCCGACCACTTCGCCATCATCCCCACGCCGGTCGACGCCGGCCACCACCATCTCGATGAGATGGAGGCCAAGGTCTACGATATGATCGCGCGCCGCTTCGTGGCCGCGTTCTACCCGTCGGCGGAGTTCGACGTCACCACGCGCATCAGCACGGTCGCCGGTATCCACGAGTTCAAGACCGAAGGCAAGGTGCTGACCTCGTCCGGCTGGCTCGCGGTCTACGGCAAGACCGCGGTCGACGAGGACGAGGCCGGCAAGGATGGAGCCAAGGACGCGAAGGCACTGCCCGCCCTCTCGCCCGAGGACAAGTCAGCCGCCAAGACGGTCGAGGCCAGGCTGCACGAGGAGTCGACCAAGCCGCCACCGCGCTACACGGAGGCCACGCTGCTGTCCGCCATGGAAGGCGCGGGCAAACTCGTCGACGACGAGGAGCTGGCCGAGGCGATGAAGGAACGCGGCCTGGGCACCCCGGCCACGCGGGCCGACACCATCGACGGCCTGATCAACCAGAAATACATGGAGCGCAACCAGCGCGAGCTCGCCCCGACCGCCAAGGCCGAGCAGTTGCTGGAGTTTCTCGCCGCCGTGAAGGCCGAGGCGTTGACCAAGCCGAACATGACCGGCGAGTGGGAGTACAAGCTGCGGCAGATGGAGCACGGCAAATTCTCCCGCGACAAGTTCATGGCCGAGATCGTCGACGTGACCAAGGGCATCGTCGACCGCACGAAGAACTTCGAGGAGGACGAGTCGAACTCACGCGTCACCGACATCCTCTCGCCCACCGACGGCAAGCCGATGCTCGAGACTCTGCGCGCCTACAAGTCGCAGGACGGCGTGCTCGCCGTCTACAAGGTGATCACCGGCCGCAAGATGGAGGAGAGCGAGATCCGCCAGCTCGTTGACACCGGCGAGATCGGGCCGCTCGACGGCTTCGTCTCGCCGCGCACGGGCAACCGTTTCCCCGCCAAGCTTCGCATCGTGCCCGACCCGAAGGACGAGGCGAAAAAGCGCGTTGAACTCGACTTCGGCAACAAGGTCGAGGTGAACGAACTCACGCCCTTCTGGACCGACCCGAAGACCGGCGCCGAACTCTGCGAGGCCCCGACCAACTACATCCTGCGCGAGCGCGAGGGCGAAGGCTGGAAACAGGCCTTCAGCGTCGGCCGCCTCATGTGCCAGAAGCCGATCGAGCGCACGCACGCCATCCAGCTCGTCGAGCAGGGCAAGACCGAGGTGATCAAGGGCTTCATCTCGAAGCGTGGCCGTCCGTTCGACGCCATGCTTCTGCGCAACGGCGCGAAGATCGGCTGGGAGTTTCCCCCGCGCGAGAAGAAGGAAGGCAAGGAGGGCGCGAAGACGCGCGCTCCGCGCAAGGAGATCGATCTGTCCAAGGCCAAGGTCGTCGGCACGAGCAAGGTGCACGATGGCGCGGAGTTGCTGGAGACCGACACCGACTTCGTCGTGCGCAAGCCCGAGGGCCGCGTGGTCTTCAAGATGTCGCGCGCGATCTGCCAGCTGGAGATCCCGGCCGGCGAGGTGCACAACCTCCTCGATCACGGCCGCACCAACCTGCTCGAGGGTTTCATCTCCAAGCGCGGCTCGAAGTTCAGCGCCTATCTCGTGCTGAGCGCGAACAAGGCCAAGGCCGACTTCGAGTTCCCGCCGCGGTAGGCTGGGCGACCCAGAAGAGGGTCACAGAGCTCACAGAGGAGACACAGAGATCACAGAGTAAACTCACCTCCGCCGGCGATACTCCGGCTGTGGCAAGTCACCTCGCGCCCATTCTAGAGTCCGTCGACGGAATCGAACGACAGGGCGGCTAACCACGGATGGACACGGATAAACACAGATTCTCTGTGGAGCAATTGACTCCCCCTTGGGTAGGCCTCCTCTTGCCGCGAGCCCTTCGTATCTGTGTCCATCCGTGGTTGAACTAAGTATCCCAGGGTCATCGGCCGAAAACGGCCTCGGGCCTCCACGACGCGCTCCGTGACCTCTGTGCCTCCTCTGTGCCCTCTGTGACCCCACTCCGTCTTCCGCCTCCCTTGCCGTCCCCTCCCTCTTTCTTGGCCGCCCGGGTGCTTGCCTTGACACATGGCCCGCACGCCGTGCATTAGTCCGTCTTTCCCATGATCGTCACCACGGCCCAATTGTTCAAAGTCGCCTACGGCAAGTACGCCATCGGCGCCTACAACATCAACAACGCCGAGCAGGCCATGGGCCTGTTCAAAGGCTGCATCCAGTCGAAGGCCCCCTTCATCATCCAGATCTCGAAGGGCGCCCGCAAATATACCGACACGAAGATGCTCGAGGCGATCATCCGCGCCGCCGACGAGATCTTCCCCGACGCGATCTTTGCCGTGCACCTCGATCACGGCGACGAAGAGACGTGCTACGACTGCATCAACTCCGGCTTCTACAGCTCGGTGATGATCGACGCCTCGCACGATCCCTTCGAGAAGAACGTCGCGATCACCAAGCGCGTGGTCGAGGCCGCCCACAAGAAGGGCCTCTCCGTCGAGGCCGAGCTCGGCATGCTCGGCGGCGTGGAGGAGGACATCAAGGTCGAGGACGGCCACGCCACCCTGACCAACCCGGCCGAGGCCGAGGAGTTCGTCAAGCAGACCGGCTGCGACTCCCTCGCCTGCGCGATCGGCACCTCGCACGGCGCCTTCAAGTTCAAGGGCAAGCAGTCCCTGCACTTCGATGTGCTCGAGAAGATCAAGGCCCGCATGCCCGGCTTCCCGCTCGTCATGCACGGCTCGTCGTCGGTGCCGAAGGACGAGGTCGACCGCATCAACAAGGCCGGCGGCCAGATCAAGGACTCGATGGGCGTCGACGTGAACGAGTATCTCCCGGCCGCCAAGCTCGGCGTGACCAAGATCAACATCGACACCGACGGCCGCCTGGTCTGGACGCGCGTGCACCGCGAGTTCTTCCGCGACAAGCCTCAGGAGTTCGACTTCCGCCCGCCGGGCAAGATCTTCATCGAGGAGTACGCGAAGTTCATCGCCTCGCGCAACCAGCTCCTCGGCTCGGCCGGCCAGCTCGACGAAGTCCGCAAGGCCGTCACGAAGAAGTAACGCCCTGCGCGTTCGCTTCGCCACTCTCACGGGCGCGATCCACACGGGTCGCGCCCGTTTCGTTTTCGCCGTGACGGCGTGGCCCGCGGACGAGACTCTCCACGCCGTCCCACCGCCCCGGGCCGGATCCACCCGGTCTGCTTCATTCGCCCCAACCCCTGCTATGCACCTCCTCCGCCTCCCGCTGCTGTTGACGCTGATCGCCGGCACAGTCGCGGCCAGCCATGCCGCCGACAAGCCACGCCTCGCCAGCCTCGCCGAACTCGACCGGCCACCGGAGCGCCTCCAGACGGCCGCCGTCGCCGTGCCCGCCGCGCTCGCGGCCTCCGGCACCGCAGACACGGTCGCGATGGTCGCGATCGTCGGGCCCGATGGAAGGGTCGAGCGCGTCGAGCAGGTGAAATCGGCGACGCCCGCGGGAGCCGCCGCCGCGACCGAGGCGGTGAAGAAGTGGATCTTCTCCCGCGCGTTCGTGAAGGGCGAGCCCGTGGCCTTTTCCCTGCCCGTGACGATCGCGATCCGTCCGCGCCAAGCCACCGACGCCGTGGCTGATGCGGTTGAACGAGTCGGCCAATGGGGCGGCGAGACCCTGGCTGCGGCCGAGCCGCGGTTTGAGCGGATCCCGGAGTATCCCGCCGCTCTGCGCGAGTCGCCGGTCGACGGATACGCATTGGCCAGCGTGCTGGTCGATGAACAAGGCAAGGCCGGAGACGTGGTCATCGAGTTCGCCTCGCGCGCGGAGTTCGCCGAGTCGGCGGCCGCGGTCCTGCCGACATGGATTTTCGCAGCCGCACGTCGCGGGGGCCAGCCGGTCGCGACGCGGACGACCGTGACGGTGGAGTTTCAAGCGAGAAGCGCGACCTGGTCCGAGCCAGAGCGCGACCTCCACTCGCGCCTGCGCTACTTGCGCGATTACGACGAAGGCCCGCGCGAGAAGGCGACCCAACCCGTGGTGTTTCCCTTCGAGGCCCTCATGGCGGACAAGGGCGGCGGGGTGATGCTCAACGTCGTGATCGGCCCGGACGGCCGCGTCGCGCACCTCATCCCCGATCCAGGGGCCGATCCCGACTACCTTGGCGCCGCACGCGCGAGCCTTGCATGCTGGGAGTTCTTTCCCGCCCTGCGCGCGGGCGAGCCGGTGTATGGCCAGATCAAGATGCAGCTCACCTTCGATCCGCGCCGTGAGGAATTCGCATACGACGACACCACGTTCGCCCTCATCGCCGGCCTGAAGGACGGCTCGGCCCAGGTCTTCAGCCTCAAGCAGGTCGACCAGCATCCGCGGCCCACGAGCCAGGCCATGCCGCGTTTTCCCACGGACCACGAGGGCCCCCGCTCGGGTGAGGCGCTGATCGAGTGCCTGATTGACACGCAGGGCCGGCCCCAGTTGCCGCGCGTCATCCGCGCGAGTTCCCCGGAGTTCGGCTGGGTCGCGGCCACGGCGGTCGCGCAGTGGCGTTTCGAGCCGGCGCGCAAGGGTGGCGAAGCTGTCATCTCTCGCGCGCGCCTGCCGATTCGCATCACGCCGGATACGCCGGCTCCCGGGGCGGCGCCCTGAACGGACGGCCGATAGCAGAGCACGGTGCAGATCACGCGCGGGCTCAGGTGTTTTCCGGGCCCCGGCGCGCCGCACTCGTCCCTCGACACCCCGGCCGGCAAACCGCAGCGTTTCCGGCCATGAGTCAGCCCGAGTGGAAGGTCGCCAAGGCCTACGAGGACATCATCTACCAGAAGTGGAACGGGATCGCGAAGGTCACGATCAACCGGCCGCACAAGCGCAACGCGTTCCGCCCGAAGACGGTGTTTGAGATGTACGATGCCTTCGCGGACGCGCGCGAGGACACCTCGATCGGCGTCGTCCTGCTCACCGGCGCCGGTCCGCACACCGATGGCAAGTACGCCTTCTGCGCGGGTGGCGACCAGTCCGTGCGCGGACACGCCGGCTACGTCGGCGAGGACGGCGTGCCCCGGCTCAACGTCCTCGACCTGCAGCGGCTCATTCGCTCGATGCCGAAGGCCGTGATCGCGCTCGTCGCCGGCTACGCCGTCGGCGGCGGCCACGTGCTGCATCTGATCTGCGACCTCACCATCGCCGCGGACAACGCCGTGCTCGGCCAGGTCGGCCCGGCCATGGGCAGCTTCGACGGCGGCTTCGGCTCGAGCTATCTCGCCCGCATCGTCGGCCAGAAGAAGGCGCGCGAGATCTGGTACCTGTGCCGCCAATACAGCGCGCAGCAGGGCCTGGAGATGGGCTTGGTCAACGCCGTCGTGCCCGTCGGCCAGCTCGAGGCCGAGGGCGTGAAGTGGGCGCTGGAGATTCTGGACAAGAGCCCGCTCGCGATCCGCTGCCTGAAGGCGGCGTTCAACGCCGATTGCGACGGCCAGGCGGGAATCCAGGAACTGGCCGGCAACGCCACGCTTCTCTACTACATGAGCGAGGAGGCGAAGGAGTTTCACGGCGCGCAGCGCGAGAAACGCAAACCCAACGCCCGCAAGTTCCCCTGGCTGCCGTGATGTCCCAGCAGGGAAGCCGCACCGGCGTGTCCGGCGCGTAGCGCGTTTTCCCGCCGCCGTCGTTTCATGTCCGACTCCTCGTCCGCACCCTCGAGTCCCTCCGCGCCCCTTTCCGCCCACGGGGTGACGCCCGTCCGCGCGGGCCTGGTCATCGGCGCGCTCGGCGTGGTGTTCGGCGACATCGGCACGAGTCCACTCTACGCGCTGCGCGAGTGTATCGCCCATCTGCCCGGCGAGGTCTCGCGCGAAGCCGGCATTCTCGGGGCGCTCTCGCTCATCTTCTGGGCGCTGATGTTCGAGGTGACGTTCAAGTACCTCACCTTCGTGACCCGCGCGAACAACCGCGGCGAGGGCGGCGTGTTCGCGTTGCTCGCCCTCGGCCACGGCGACCGGCGTCCCGCGGGCAAGACGCTCCTGGCCGGCATCGTGCTGATCGGTGCGGCGCTGCTCTACGGCGACGGCGTCATCACGCCGGCGATCTCCGTGCTCGGCGCGGCCGAGGGCCTGGAGAGCTTCAACCCGGAGTTCGCCCGACACATCCCCCTCGTCGCCTGCGTCATCCTCGGCACGCTCTTCTTCGTGCAGCACAAGGGCACGCACGTGATCGGTGGTGTCTTCGGCCCGATGATGCTCGTGTGGTTCGCGTCGATCGGCGCGATCGGCGCGTGGCATGTCGCGCAGACGCCGCAGGTGCTCTACGCCCTCAACCCGTTGCACGGCCTGCGCCTGCTCACCCTCTCGCCGCTCGTCTCGGCTGCACTGCTCGGCGCCGTGGTGCTCGCGATCACCGGGGCCGAGGCCCTCTACGCCGACATGGGCCATTTCGGCCGGCGCAACATCGCCCGCGCCTGGTACTTTTTCGGCCTGCCTGGTCTGGTGCTGAACTACTTCGGCCAGGGGGCCTGGGCGCTGAGTCACCCCGAGTCGACGACGAGCCCGTTCTTCGCCCTCGTGCCCGCTGGCGCGCCGCGCCTTGCCCTCACCGGCCTGTCCATCATCGCGGCGATCATCGCCAGCCAGGCCATGATCTCCGGCGTCTTCTCGCTCACGCGCCAGGCGATCCAGCTCGGGTATTTCCCGCGCCTGCTCGTGCGCCACACCAACCCCGACCAGCGCGGACAGATCTATCTTCCCACCGTCAACTGGATGGTCGGGCTCGGCTCCCTCCTGACCGTTGCGATCTTCCGGAACAGTTCCGACCTCGCCGGCGCCTATGGCGTCGCCGTGACCGGCACGATGGTGATCACGACCACATCGTTCTTCATCGTGACGCGCCGCAGCTGGCGCTGGCCGCTGGCCGGATCCCTCGCGCTCTGCACGGCGTTCATCGTCTTCGATCTCGCCTTCTTCGGCTCGAACCTGACCAAGCTCGCCCACGGCGGCTGGTTCCCCATCGCGATCGCGATCGGCATGGTCGCGGTGATGCACACCTGGAAGCTGGGCAAAGCCGAGATCTTCCGCCGCGTCTACTCCCAGGAGGTGACGGAGGACGAACTCGTCGACATCGCGCGCAGCGAGCACATCAAGCGCGTGCGCGGCGGCGCGGTCTTCATGGCCGGGAGCAACCGCGGCACGCCGCTTGTGCTCCTGCACCACCTCAAGGCCAACAAGGTGCTGCACCAGACGGTCGTGCTGCTGACGATCCTGACCGAGGAGATTCCCGCCGTGGCCGACGAGGAGCGCCTGTCCGTGCGCGAGATCGGCGAGGGCATCTGGCGCGTGACGGGGCGGTATGGATACATGGAGTCGCCCGACGTCGAGGCGCTGATGGAGCGCGTGCGCGCCCAGGGGGTGCCGATCAAGACGAGCGGCGTGATCTACTATTTCAACCGCGAGATGATCATCACCGGCGGCGAGGCGAAGATGTGGCGCTGGCAGAAGGCGCTCTACGCCTGGATGAGCCGCAACGCCCGCCCCGCCCGAGACTACTATCGCATCGAGCCGTCGCAGATCATCGAGGTGGGCCTGCCGGTGGTGCTGTAGGGGCAGGAAACGGTAAGCCATAGGCTTTACGCGGTAGGTGCCGAAGCGAAGCGACCCGTCGGCAGTGTCGCGCCGAACGGAGCGATCGATACCTCACCTGCCATCCACAGGCTATAGCTTCAGGCTCAGTGCCTACCGCATATCGCTTTCAGCTTACAGCCCTCCTACACCGTCACGGTGACATGCAGCCCGCAGAGTTCCAGCCGCCGCTTCATCGGACGCAGCGACTCGTAGTTGGTGGAACTCTGCAGCATGATCGGGGCGACTCGGAAATACTGCTCCATCTGCTGCGCGGTGAAGAGCTTGGTCGCGGCCACCGCGTCGGTGGCAGCCTCGCGTGAAAGGCCCCAGCGCGGCTCGGGCTGGAGCGTAAGTTTGAACGGCTTGCCGAGTCCGGGCCCCTCGCCGCCACTGCGCAGCAATCGAAAGCCAACACGGTCCTTCGCCGCACCCATGAGGGCGTCGATGCGCACCAGACGATCGCTGCGATCCATGCGCACGTGCCGGTCGCTCCAGCAAAAGCCCGCGGCGAGGCCAAACTCCTCGGCGCGCGCATCACCGCCGTTGCCACCCTCGGCAAGAGGGTCCTTCTGCAGATAGCGGATCCAACTCGCATCCCCGATCTGGTCCTCGACCCACACTGCGACATTGCCGAGCGCATCGAGGATGCCCCAGGGATTGGGCCAGGCGGCATCGAAGGGACGCGGTCCGCTCGCGCCGGTGTGCATGGCGATGCGGGCAACTTCCTCGGGATCGGCGGTGCCCATGCGCACATCGCGAAACCAGTTCGGACGCTCCGCCGTGGCGAAGTGCCGCCATTCCTCGAAGGACGGCAGCCGGTAGGTGAGCTGGTCGGTCTGATTGAGCGCGAGGCAGAAGGCCGCGATCTCCTTCGGCGACATACCCGTGGCCGGCAGGTTGGCATCCTCGCCGGTGTTGCCGCGCGGATCGCCCAGGACCGTGCGCACCTGGCCGCGCGTGATCGGGAAGGCACTCACGACATACGGGCGCCCCGGTACCGGCACATAGCGAATGCCGGCGGTGCCGATGATCTCGTGCTGGCGGGCCTCGACGACGATCCGCGTGTTCGCATGCGTCATGCTCCGCGCCAGCGCATCGAGCGTCTCGCGCTGGCGGATCAAGCGCACCGCAGTCTCGCGCACGCCTTCGTCCGGGTCCTGGGAGGCGATCTGCGCGAGCATCCAGTCGGACCGGATCGCCGCCAGGGAAGCCACCGGAAACCGGCCGAGCCGCCGCCCGGCATTCCAACGCAAGTCCTCCGGCAGTCCGTCTGCACAAAGCGTCTCGAGCACCTCGGGCGAGGAGACCGCCTGGGCCGCGACGATGCGTATCTGCTCATCGCCCGAGCGGCGCGCGATCTCGGCGCGGAGCGCGTCATCCGGCGCCTGCCAGAGCGCGGCGAGACGCACGCGCCGATCGGCATCGCGCACGGCCGCCTCGAGCAGCGTCGCGTGCGACTGCGTGCGCTGGATCGCGGCGATGCGGACCTGAGGGTCCTGGTCCCTGAGCGCGACGCGCGCGAGCGCCTCCTCGGTGGACAACTGCTGCACGAGGGCGGTGCGCACCTTCGGCTCGCGCTCGTCGTCCATCATGGCGAAGAGCAGCGACTCCGTGCGCACCTCGCCCGCGAGGGCCTGGCGCATCTCGATATCCTCCTCGCGGTAGAAGAGCTTTTCGACCGTGGTCTCGTCGCCCATCCGGCGCAGCGCCGCGATGCGCACCTCGCGCACGGTCTCCTTGTCGAAGATCGAGCGCAGGAGGGCGCGATCATTCAGCCGCGGGACGATCGTGAGTTTGAGCGCGGTCGGGAGCGCGGAGTCCCAGAGCCGCGTCGCGTCAGCCTCGGCGGGCATGGACTGCAGCGCGAACGCGCGCATCGCCTCCGACTCGTTCGCCGCCGCCAGTCGCAGCCAATCGGCCGGCGCGAGCGGACGTGCCTGGGCGGCGGTCTTGCGCACCTCCACGGGTAGCGCTCGGTCGAATACACAGGCGAGCACGCTCGCGCCATCACGCATCGTGCCGATGGCCTCGCGCCGTGCGCGCTCGCAGCGCCCTTCGCGGACGACACGCACCTTCAACGCGTCCTCCGGCAGCGCCCGCGCCGCCGCCACGCGCACCTCGGCCGAATCGTCGCGCAACGCGAGGTCGAGCAGCACCTCACGGTCGGTGATGGCCGCGACGGCCTGCTCGCGGACACGCCAGTCCGCGTTTTTCCAAGGAGGGGTTTTCCACAACCGGCTGAGCATTGGGGTATTGGAGTTACCGGCCGCCGCGGAGCGAAGTTTAACCCCGGACAAAGATCGAGCCGGATTGGCGCCGCGGACCGCACTTGGCGAGCGCCTTTGCGCCGGCACCGCGCGCACGGCTGACACCCTGCCGCCCCGTGTAGCCGGGGCGGCCTTACGCAATTTTCACGCAAGCGGACCGCGGAGATGCCGTCCGACGGTCTCTCGCAGCCACCCTCGGACCGTCGGCCTCAGCCCGCCGGCCGGACTTTCGCGAGCAGGTCCTTGGCCTCGACGGTGTCGCCGACCGCGACGTGCAGCTCGGCGATCACGCCGTCGCACGGCGCGTAGACCGTCGTCTGCATCTTCATCGCCTCCATCATGCAGAGCTTGTCGCCCTTCGCCACCTTCGCGCCGACGGAGGCCGTGAGGCTGGCGATGAGACCCGGGATCGGCGCGGCCACCTGATTCGGATCCGCGAGGTCGGCCTTCGGGCGCGCCTTGGTTTTCGGCGCCACGCCCCGATCGGTGATGAACGTCTCGCGCGCCATGCCGTTGAGTTCGTAGCTCACGGTGCGGCGGCCGTCCTTGTCGGCCGGGCCGACGGAGATGAGCCGGATGATGAGCGTCTTGCCCTCCTCGATCTCGACCTGGATCTCCTCGCCGGGCTTGAGGCCGTAGAAGAACGTCGGCGTCGGCAGCACACTCACGTCGCCGTATTCGCGCTGGTGTTTCGCGAAGTCGGAAAACACCTGCGGGTACATGAGGTAGGAGAACAACTCGTCGTCGGTCGGCTCGTGCTTGAGCTTTTCCGTGACCTCCGCACGCGTCTCGCCGAGCGGCCAGGCGGCCTTCTCCTTGCGATCCGCTCTCGCCTTCCGGCTCTCCGCTCTCAGCGCGACCTCATACTTCGCGCGAGCCTCGGCGTGGCGCTTCTCGCCGAGCACGGCGAGCGAGACCTTTTCCGGCCAGCCGCCCTCGGGCCAGCCAAGTCCGCCGGCGAGCATGTCGATCACGCTCTCGGGAAACGGCATCGAGCCGGGCGCGAGATTGACCACGTCCGCGGGCTTGATGCCGCGCGAGAAGAGGAAGAGCGCCATGTCGCCCACGACCTTCGACGACGGCGTCACTTTCACGATGTCGCCGAAAAGCTGATTCACCTCGGCGTAGGTGCGCGCGATCTCCGGCCAGCGGTGGCCCACGCCCATCGAGGCGGCCTGCTCCTTGAGGTTTGTGTACTGACCGCCGGGCATCTCGTGCAGGTAGACCTCGGCGCTGCCGGTCTTCGGCGCGGTGTCGAAGGGCGCGTAGTAGGTGCGCACGA
>JACSRI010000024.1 GCA_014879845.1 Opitutaceae bacterium | reverse complement strand
GCGGCGTGGCGGCGAGGGCAAAGCGGCGGGTGGAGTGGAACATGGCGGAGCGGATGGCGCGAACGAAGCCGCGGTGTCACGGTAGCGCAGTCATCGCGCGAGTCGACGGGTGGACCGGCGCCTCAATAGCCGGCTGTCTCGCGCGCCGGGCCCTTCGGCGCGGAGGCGAGGCCCGGGGGCACGGGCCCGGGAAAACCCCGGCGCACGGCCTCGGCGAGGATCGCTTCGGTCGCGGTCGCGCCGATGCGGGTCACGCCGAGCCCGCGCACGCGCAGCAGGTCATCGAGCGTGCGCACGCCGCCCGCGGCCTTGATCTGCACGCGCGGTCCGCTGTGCTGGCGCATGAGGCGCAGGTGGGCGTCGGTCGCGCCCTGGTAGTTATAGTCGCCGGAGGTCTGCTTGACGAAACCGTATCCGGTCGAGGTCTTCACAAACGCGACGCCGATCTCCGTGCACAGCTCGCAGAGGCGGATGATGTGCGCGTCCTGCAGGTAGTCGTTCTCGAAGATCACCTTGAGGATCGCGCCGCGGGAGGTGCAGGCCTCGTCGACGGTGCGGATCGCGTCCGCGACCCAGGTCCAGTCGCCGCCGAGGACTTTCCCTGCGTGGGCCACCATGTCGATCTCGGTGGCGCCTTCGTCGATCGCGCGCGCGGCTTCGTCTGCGATGAGGTCGGGGTGGCTGTTGCCATGGGGGAACCCGGCCACCGCGCACACGCCCACGCCGGAACCGGCCAGCATCTCGGCCGCCAGCGGCACCGAGTAGGGCTTCACGCAAGCCGTGGCGCAGCCGCAGCGTCGTGCGACGGCGAGACCTGCGCGCATCTGCTCATCAGTCATCGTGGGATGGAGGAGCGAGTGGTCGATCATGCGCGCGAGATCGGCCACGGTGGGCGGAGAGGGCTGGGCGGCGGAGGGCATGGGATGGGGTGTGCCGAGTTAATGCGACGGGCTCGTTCGCGGCAAAGCCGTTCGGCGTGGTTCGGCGTGCCCGGCCCCGGGGGCCGCGCGGCCTGGGCTCGTCAAGCGCGGGAGGATCGCGCAGGCTCGCGGCCATGTCGTTTGAGACAACGCTTTCGGTCTTCGAGCTGGCGGGCGTCTTCGTCTTCGCTGTTTCCGGCGCCCTGGCGGCCGCGCGCAAGGGCATGGACGTCGTGGGCCTGTTCGCGCTCGCGCTCGTCACCTCGACGGGAGGCGGAGCGCTCCGCTCCGTGCTCATCGGCGATTTTCCCGTGCCGTTCCTGCGCACGCCATGGCCGCTGGCGTTCGCGGCCGTGGCGGCCGTGCTCACGCAGCTGTTCTCCCGCTGGCTGGAGGCGCGCATGGACAAGCCGATCCGCTTTTTCGACGCGATCGGCCTGGGCGTGTTCATGAGCACCGGCGCGATGGTCGCGCTGCAACTCGGGCAACCGTGGTGGGCGGCGCTTTTCCTGGGCTGCGTCACCGCGGTGTTTGGCAGCGTGCTGCGCGACCTCCTGCGCCAGGAGGTGCCGCTGCTCTTCCAGCCCGCGGAGCTCTACGCCACCGCCGCGCTCATCGGGGGCGTGGCCCTCGTGGCGGCGCATGTGGGTGGCCTGCCGCGGACGACCACCATGCTTTGGGGTGCGGGCGTGACGATCGCGGTGCGGCTCTTCGCGCTCTATTTCCACTGGCGCACCAAACCGCCCGTGGCGTGAGGGCGGCGTGCGGCCTCAGCGGGCCGCCTCGATCTCCCGCACGCGCCGGAAGAGTGCCTGCATGCTGGCGGCCGCGGACTTGTCCATCGGCGGTTCACCGGCCCTCAGAGCGCGGTGGGCGGGGAGAAATTTCGTGGGCTGCTCCCACACCGTCGCCATCACGCCGAGCACACGCGGACCGATCGCGCCCGCGGCGTTCTCCGCGCGCAGGCGCGCGATGTGGTCGGCCTGCTCGACCGCGACGGCCGGGCGGTTCCACGAGGCGAGGATCACGTCGAAGCCCTTGAGCGCGAAATAGCCGCCCGTCGGCGGCGTGGACTCGTAGTGCCAGTCGCAGATCACGACGTCCTTCGGGATCAGGTCGATGGCGCGGTGCGTGCGATTCATGCTCGCCTCCCACTTGCCGATGCCGGTCGTCGCGCCGTCGATCAGGCGGTCGCCCCACATCCACAGCTTCAGCCCGCGGCCGTGGAGAAAGTCGCGCAACGTCCGCACCTCCTGCGCGAAGAGCTCGGCCGGATCGCGGCCGTGGCAGCGCGGGCAGGCGTCCTCGCCGATGAGGAAGACCTCGTCGAGCCCGACGTGTACGGCCTTGGCCTCAAAGACCGCGGCGATCTCGGCGAGCAGGTCGAACATCACGGCATGCACGCCCGGGTGATTCGGGCAGTAGCTGCGGCAGTAGATGCCTTCGTTTTCCGGATACAGCCCGGGCGTCTCATCAAACTCCGGGTGCGCGGTGAGCAGCCGGTGCGTGGTCTTGGCCCAGGACTGGTGGCCGAGGCAGTTGAGCAGCGGGACGAGCTCGATCTTGGCATCGCGACACGCCGCGACGACCGCCTTGACCTCGGCCGTCGTGCGCTCGCCGGCCATCTCGGGGCGGCTCGTGTAGGCGTATCCGTAGTCGATTTGCAGCACAAGATGGGTCACGCCCTCGCGCGGCAGATCCTCGCGTACGAACTTGATGAACTCCGGCTGCACGTCCGGCGATGGAAAGAACATCATCACGGCGCGCACGGGGATCGCGGGGGACTCCGCGGCGGGTTGCGCGTGCAGGCGCGGCGCGACGGCGAGGATGAGCGAGGCGGCGAGGGCGAGGTGTGATCGTGTCATGGTGCGACGAGCTGGATTGGGGACTAGACCTTCAGCCGGTAGCCGGCGCGTGCGATCCACCCCGTCGCCTGCACGACCGCGAGGGCCATGAGCAGCGAGCCGAGTATGGCGAACGGCGCCGGAAGGGTGCGGTAGGAGAAAACCACCGAGGCGAGCGGACCGCCGATCGCGCCGACGAGCAGACAGATGAACGGATGCAGCAGGTAGGCGAGAAGTGGATTCGCGCCCGCGGGCTGCACGACCTGCGCCCACCGACGATGTCCACGGATGTCCATCAGCCAGAAGAGCAGGGCCCAGGCGGTCGTGGTGAGCGACGCGCAGTAGAGGCACCACGCCGGCGTCGCCCGGATCTTGTTGATGCCGTGCGGAGTGTCGAGGAGCAGCCCCGCGAGGGCGAGGCCGACGGCGAACATGAGGGCCCAGCGCACGCGATCAGCCGGCGTGCGCACGTCGGAGTCGGGCGCGAGGATCGATCCCAGGCAGGCGCCCGCGACGGTCAGCCCCGCCTGCGAGCCGAGCGTGCCGCCGAGGCCTGCATGGCTGTCGACCCAGCCAAGGATGGCTTGAACCGGCGCCAGGATCGGCGCGGCCCAGGCGAGCCAGGCGCGCGAGGCCAGCTGTGCGGGAAGATCGGCCTCGGCCGCGAGGTAGAGCGCCATGAGCAGGGCCGTGGCGCCGAGCAGCCATTCACGGCGGCGGCCGCACGCGAGGTAGACGAGGGCGCCGACGAGGTAGGCCCAGCCGATCAGGCCGAGGATGCCCCACCACGAATGCCGCAGCCAGACCGTGTCGGTGTAGTCAATCAGCGGGCCGAGGATGATCGCGCGCCCGTCGGCATCTCGATGCGCGAGCACCAGGGCGGCGAGCGCCGCGCCACCGACCCATCGTCCGGCGCGCAGGAGGGTGCGGGCGCGGCCCGGCGCCTCCGGCACGACGGCGAAAGCGAGCAGCATCGCCGCGAAGGCGAGCGTCGACCACAGGCCCCGGGCCCAGGGGTCGTGCTCCTCGCCATTGACCATGACCACGCCCATCACGAGCAGGGCCAAGACTCGGGGCAGCACGCGCCCGAGCTGTGCCAGGCGCGACTGCCCGGCGGCGACGCCGCGCCCGAGCGAGAGCGGGATGGATACGCCGGCGATGAAGAGGAAGGCCGGAAACACGATGTCCGGCAGCGTCATGCCGTCGAAGTCGGCGCCGACGTGCCGCAGCCACGACGGGGCGTGGCGCGCGCCGGCGACGTCGTTGACGAAG
>JACSRI010000136.1 GCA_014879845.1 Opitutaceae bacterium | reverse complement strand
GTCCCATGATCATGGGACATGCTAGGTGGTGTCGACCGGCCGGAAGAGCGGGTCGCTACCGGATGTCTCAAGGTGGTTCGCGTGCGGGAGGTCGATCCCGCTGCAGTGAGCGACTCCGCGATTCGTGCGCTGCCTGTGCTTTGTCCCATGTTTTCGGGACAGGTGCTCGCGGACCGATTGTGTTAGTCTCCCATGGCTCCGGCAAGCCGTGTGTCGGACTGCTGTTAACTCCCCTAAACCCGTTCACGACTCGCTGTCGCGCAGCGTATGCCCCATTTCACGAAGTTGCCTCCGCGGACCCTGCTGGCCGAACCCGGCCGGGGTGATGCATTTGCGTTGCCGCGGGAGTCGCGCGTCGGGGTGTCCCGCCGGCGTGTGGTTTCGGTCTCACGACTGCGTCGCCGATTGGCTGTCAGGCTGCGGTCGCGTGCTTCCATCGCGGGCCAATCCCCGTGGCTCCACACCGTCGGCGATCGGTGTGACCGGCGCCGCTTCGCTACCCGGTGATCCGAACTGCCTAAGCAGCAAGGCTGCCGCGTCCATGAAAAGTTTAACGATAAACAGCCTGCGCGCTGCGTGCAGCCCCGGCGTCGTCCGTGGAGCTGACGCACCGAAGTGAGCGCGCACGACGCCATCCCTCTCCCCCTTTCCTGACGCGTCGTCGTCGGGTGGCCCAAACCAGAAAACACAACGGATCGAATACATGAATACGTTACCCAAACGCCTGGTGCTGGCGTTGATCTCAGCACTGACTGCCGCAAGTGGCTCGGCCTATGGTCAGACCACGGCGGGTGGGAGCGCGTCGAGTTCAGCCGACCCGCTCGCCAGTGAAAAGCGCGCCGAGGGCGTGCCCGTGGCTTCGGATCCCGAGGATGACGAGGAGACGGTCATCCTGGATCCGTTCACCGTGACCGCCGATACCGAGGGCTACATGGCGGAGGACACCTTGGGCGGAGCACGCACGAGGACTCGGCTGATCGACACTCCATCCGCCACGACGGTGATCACGCCGAAGCTGTTGCAGGATCTCGGCGTGACCAACTCGGAGGATCTGCTCCGATACACGCCGAGCACCGAGACGGCCGGACTTTACGGCAACTACTCGGGCATGACGTCCCGAGGGGCGGGCATCTCGGTCTCGGGCGCCGCGGAAGGCGAGCGTCTGGCGAATCCGGCGGGTATCAATCGTTCGCGTGGTCTCGGCGGACTGGACAACACGCGCAACTACCTGCTGAGCAGCATACCGTGGGACGGCTACAATATCAGCCGCGTCGACATCTCTCGCGGTCCGAACTCCTTCCTCTTCGGCGTGGGAAGTCCGTCCGGCATCTCGAATGTCACGACAAACGATGCCAAGTACCAGGACGCGGGCTCCGTGGAGGGTCGCTATGGCCAGTATGGGTCCACGCGATTCTCGGCTGACTTCAACAAGGTCATCATCCCGGACGAACTGGCGGTGCGGCTGGACGTGGTGGACAGTCGCACCGAGTACCAGCAGGACCCGGCCTTCAACAACTCCAAGCGGATCTATGGAGCGGTGCGCTTCGACCCCAAGTTCCTGGATACGCCATCCGCACATACGAAGATCCAGGCCAACGTCGAACGCGGCGAGGTAACCTCGAACAACCCGCGGACACTCCCGCCTCTGGACTACATCACCGGCTATCTCAAGGACCCGCGGATGAGTTCCACGGGCTACAACCCCTGGACGTATGTCCAGAACTACGGGGGCACCGACGTAAACCAGAGCTGGTACGTGACGCACGGCTCGATCGGCAACGAGTATCAGTGGGGCAATGGCACCCAGTACTACTGGGACGCCACCACCAGGACGCTTCTCAACGCGGGCCAACCCGGATGGAGCGCGCCGACCACGGTCAACTATGGAGCCGGCAACGTGAACAACAATATCTACCACGTTCACACGGCGGGCTTCAATGAATACGCGAAGAACGCGAACTACGTCTATCGGCAGCAGAACGGCAACGTCGATGGCGGGGAGTTCGCCGGGGCGGCCGAGGGTTCGGTCACGTATTTCGACCAGACCTTCACCGATCGGAACATCTTCGACTTCTTCAACAGTCTGATCGACGGCGAGAACAAGAAGGAGTGGCAGGACTGGAACGCGTTCAACGTGAACGTCGTTCAGAGCCTGTTCGACAATACGCTGGTCCTACAGGGCGTCGCGGCGTTCGAGGACTACAAGCGCGGTCAGGAGGGTGTGTTGAATAGCCGCACACCGGTGCTGATGCTGGACCTCGATCAGTATCTCCTGGATTACCCAACCTGGGTGCAGGCGTCGCCCAATCCGAATCTGGGCAGGCCTGTCGCCTTCGGCTCCTACGGCAACGGCAAGACCGAGCGGACAGAGCGCGAGAACTACCAACTGACGGCCGCGTACACTCTGAACTTCGAGGAGATCCTGCAGAAGGACTCGCTGGCCAGGATCCTGGGCCGGCACGAGTTCACCGGGCTGGCCAGTCGCTCCGATGTGACCGACACGAGCCTGAGCTATAAGATGGCCGGTATCGACCATGACTATGCGTTTGCCTGGGCCGGTGCCAGTCGCATCGCCGACAACGGCATCAACTGGCTGTCGTATCTCGGCCCCACGATGCTCGGACGCAGCGATGCCGGACCCCGCCTGACCAACCTGTCGGGGAACATCGACCCGGTCAGCTACCAGATGCGCGTCTACGACGCTACCTGGACAGCGGGCAGTTCGGTGGACCCGACGGCGCCGTGGGCAGTCACGATGCCCGATGGTACCGTCAGCACCTACACGCAACTCGACAACCCGGCCAACTATCGCGGGTACACCCGGGTTCCGGCCTCGGTGCTCACGTCCTCGGCGAACATGGATGAGCTGCGCACGGGAAGCTCGATGCGGGACCAGCGCATCAGCTCAGTCGCCCTCATGTACCAGGGACACTTCTGGAATGACACGATCATCCCGTCGTATGGGTACCGTCAGGACAAGACCCGGCAGCGCGGCGATACCGCGGTGGCGGATCCGGTCACCGGCATCCCGCCCGAGATCACGGAGATCACGGACAGCGGCGTCGAGGACACCACCAACTCGACGAGCTACGGCGTGGCCCTGCACCTGCCCAAGAGCATCAAGGACAAGCTTCCGTCGGGCACCGACCTTTCCTTCTACTACTTCCACGGTTCCAACGAGACTCCGAAGGTCCGTTATGCCGTCGATGGAAGTCGGCTGCCGAACGAGGAGGGCGAGACCGACGACTACTCGGTCCAGTTTGACTATCGTGGCCGTCTGACCGTGCGGCTGACGAAGTTCTCGACCGAGAGCAAGAATGCGCAGGCCTCCTACGGGCAGCCGCTCGGGGCCAACGGCTGGATGATCAGTTCACTTCCCACGTGGACGCTGACGATGGCCGCCAGCGCCCTTGCTGCGTATGAGTACGGCGAGGCGAACCTTCCCCAGGACTTGCGCAACAACTCGTGGATCTATGGCTGGGCCCTGGATCCCAATGCCCCGGACCGTGGCCAGCTGATGCAGGAGATCGGCGATGCGTTCAAGACCGACTTCGTCGAGATGTTCCCGCAGGAGCACTGGGATCGATTCGGCGCCAATGTCGACGTGTCCGCGATCCAGGCCGGTGACTGGTTGCATGTGCTCAACAACACCAATGTCCCGCTTCCCTGGTACACGACAGGTTCAGGAGCCACGATCCATGGCCAGTATGTGATCATCGACCAGAACGTGAAGGCAGAGGGCTACGAACTCGAGTTGAGTGCGAAGCCGACGAAGAGCTGGGATCTCACGCTCAACGTGTCGAAGGTCAACGCGACCCAGACCTCCTTGGGCGAGGCAGCCACCCGGTATCTGACCGGCATGGCCCACGTCTATCTCGACACGGCGGTGGGCATGACGGCGATGTGGGGTGGATTCAACGAGCTGGGCGCCCACCGCCAGGAGTTCATGAAGAGCCTGTGGGCTCCCTACAATGTGCAGCTGGCCCTCACCGGTGCGGACCAGCCGGAGGTTCGCGAATGGCGTTTCAACGCCATCACCAACTACCGCTTTGATCAGGGATTCCTGCGTGGTTTCAACGTCGGTGGCGCCCTTCGTTGGGAGGACAAGCCGACGCTCGGTTACGGCATCCATCAGGCTGAGATCGCCGAAGGGCAGACCTTGTGGATCTCCGATGTCGATCAGCCGCTATATGGAGACTCAGAGGAGCATGTGGATCTCTGGATCGGGTATGAGAGCAAGCTGACCGACTCGATTGACTGGAGGCTGCAGCTCAACGCGCGGAATGTCGGCGAGAAGACGGGCCTTGTTCCCATCACGATGCAGCCGAACGGTGATGTCGCCCAGCACCGTATCCAGGCGGGACAGTCGTGGGATCTCACCGTGAAGTTCATGTTCTAGGCTTTGTCAGGCTAGAGGTATTGTTTAGGGTACAGTGGGTGGCGTCGGCCCGCGAGGGCCGGCGCCACCTTTTTGTTGGCAGCGATGCCGGCGCATCCCTCGCTGCCATTGTCCGGAACCTCGCGCGTGGTGTGCGCTTGTCCCATGTTTTGGGGACATACGTCCATGGGGGGAACGTGCTAAGGTGGTGACTACGGCGGTCCTCAGGCTCGCGGGAACAGCGTTTCCATTGCCCCAGGCATCGTGATGTCCCTCGTCGTGTCGTTCCATGACCCCGTCCAGTTCGACCATGTCCGGTTCTCACATACGCCCTTGCACGCTCCATCTCGCCCAACGGCGACTGACATCCCGCCTGCTCAGTGGGTTCGCGGTTCTGTTGGCTTGTGCCCTGTCGCCGATGGCGCTGCCTGCCGCCGGTGACGCTCCGGGCCGCGCCATCCAGGCTGATCTGAACGCCGTGCGCGGTCGCATGAACCGGATGCACAATTTCTGTGTTGGCGCCGGCCGGGCCAACGAAGGCCTTCGCGCCGACTGGCAGCGGCAGCTGCGCAGGGTCCGTGCGGAGTGCGGGTTTCGCTACGTCCGTTTTCACGGCCTCTTTTGCGACGACATGGGCGTGTATCAGGAGGACAAGAACGGGAACGCCGTCTACAACTGGCAGTATGTGGACGAGCTTTTCGACTTTCTGCACGGCATCGGGATGAAGCCCTTTGTCGAGCTCGGCTTCATGCCGTCCGCGATGGCGAGCGGCTCGCAGACGATCTTCTGGTACCGCGGCAACGTCACGCCGCCCAAGGACTATGCGAGATGGGAGGCTTTCGTCGCCGCGTTCGTGCGCCACGTGACCGAGCGATACGGCACCGAGGAGGTGCGGACGTGGTATTTTGAGGTTTGGAACGAGCCGAATCTCGACGGCTTCTGGATGGGCAATCCCGAGAAGAAGCCCTGGGAGGAATGGGCCCCCGGTGCACGGGCCGAGTACCTGAAGCTCTATGAGCACTCCGCGCGGGCGGTGAAGTCGGTCGATCCGGCCTATCGCGTGGGCGGTCCCGCGACCGCGGGGGAGGGGTGGATCGACGAGACGCTCGCGTTCTGTGCCGAGAAATCGGTGCCGCTGGATTTCGTCAGTACGCACAGTTACGCGACGATGAGCGGCTACCTCGACGAGCATGGCCACGCAGGCACCGTGTTCTCTCCCGATCGCGACTCGATCACCGCGGGCGTCCGGAACGTGCGGGCGAAGATGGACCGGTCGCCGTTCGCCAAGGCGGAACTCCACTATACGGAATGGAGCAGCTCCTATACGCCCTCCGATCCGATCCACGACAGCTACCACAATGCGGCGTTCATTCTCGACAAGATGCGCAACGTCGGGAGCTCGGCCGAATCGATGTCGTATTGGACGTTCACCGACATCTTTGAGGAGGCGGGACCCCGGATGACGCCGTTTCACGGCGGTTTCGGCCTGCTCAACTATCAGGACCTGCCGAAGCCAGCCTTCTTCGCCTACAGGTTCCTGAACCAGCTCGGCGACACCGAACTCACCTGCGGCGACGAGGCGGCTTTCGTCTGTCGCGATGACGAGGGCGGAGTCCAGGCGCTCTTCTGGGACTTCACCATCACCCATCCCGGGCCGTCGGTCATCAACCAAGAGTACTATAGCAAGGATCAGCCCGCGCAGGTGATCGCGCCGGTCGAGCTGCAGTTGAGCGGGATGCGCCGCGGCGCGTACCAGATGCTCGCCTACAAGGTCGGTTATCGTGCGAACGATGTCCAATCCGCGTGGCGCGACCTCGGTTCGCCGTCGCAGCTCACTCGCGCCCAGGTGGCGCGCCTTCGGCAGGCTGCGGTGGGGGCCGCGGTGCTGGACGAGCCGATCGACGTGGGTTCGGATCATCGCTTTGTCCGCGAGTTCCCGATGCGGGAGAACGACGTCTGGTTTGTCGAGCTGAGGCCGCGCCGCTGAGCAGAGACGTCCCGTCCCGGGCGCTCGCATCGCGGGTGTCCGGGGACGGTCTCTGGTCCGGCCGACGAGACTCCGCGGCGGCGGTGTGCATCCATCGTTTGCACGCGGACTAGCCCGAGAAGCTGCCATGAACCTCGTGGCGCGGAGCGCCAAAGATGGGGCCGCTTCTTCGAAACCGCCGTGGACGCGAGAATGACCTGCCCGGCGCGTTCGGAGAACGCGCCTGACGGTGGAACCCTGGTCAGACGTTCATGGCACGCCCTGCTGCGCCTTCGGGTGCGGGAGATTGGCGTAGATGGCCACGGCCTGTCCGCGGGAGTGCACGTGGAGCTTCTCGTAGATCCGTCGGATGTAGGTGTTCACGGTTTGGAGACCGATGCCCATCGTGTCCGCGATCTCCTTGTAGAGGTAGCCCTGGGCCAGGAGCGCGAGTACCTCGTTCTCCCGCTTGGAGAGCTCGTCCGTGGGTTTGCCGGCGGGCTTCGCGTGCTGCAGCGACTGCACGACCTTGCGCGCGATCGTGCTGCTCATGGGAGAGCCGCCACCATGCACCTCGAGCAGCGCCGTGATCAACGCCTCGCGCGGCGTGGTCTTGATCAGGTAGCCGGTCGCTCCGGCCGCGAGCGCATCGAAGATATGGTTGGAGTCTTCGTAGACGGTCAGCATGACGAACTGCGTGCTGGGAATGCGGGGCTTGAGGGTGCGCACGCACTCGATCCCGCTCAGTCCCGGCAGGTTGATGTCGACGATCGCGACGTCCGGCCGGAGTTGGGGCATCTGTGCCGTGGCGCTTTCGGTGTCGGGAAATGCGCCCAGGAAGCAGAACCTGTCAGCCTCGTGTATCCAGCCCGACAGGATGTCGCGCAGGGATGGGTCGTCCTCGACGAGAACGACCGAGATGGTCGTGGCAGGCGTGGGACTGGATTGGGTGGAGTCGACTTTCACAAAGGGCGTGGGTGGGGTTGGGATGGCTCGCCCGCTCGGTCGCGCGCGGAGGCGTGCGGTTCGGTCGGGTGTGGCCCCGGCTGGCATCCGATGCTGACGAGGAACGAGACGCGCGTCCCATGACCGGGCGTGCTGCAGATCTCGCAGCGGCCTCCGATGCTGGCGAGGCGCCGGTGGATGTTGGGGAGGCCGTGCCCGGAGACGATCCGTCCGGGCGTGGGCGTGGCGGCAGCGCTGGGATCGAATCCACGGCCGTCATCCGTGATGGAGATCACGAAGGCATCGTCGCGCAGGGTGAGCGACACGCGCACTTCCCGGGCGCCGGCGTGCTTGAGCACGTTGTTGAGTGCCTCCTTGAAGGCGAGGAAGAGATTATGGCGCGTCTCGGCGGTGATCCGCCAGGGAGGAAGATCGATCGGGGGATCGAGACGGCAGCGAACGCTGGCCGCGGCGAGGTAGTCCTGGGCGAACTTGCCCATGTAGGAGACGAGGCTGTCGAGCGTGTCGTGGCGCGGGTCGACCGCCCACACGATCTCGTCGAGTGATTTCGTCACCTCCCGCGCCGTCGTGTAGATGCGCGAGAGCATGGCCGCGGTGCGCTGAGGTTCCGCGAGGTCGGCTCGGGCCGGCTGGCTGAGCATCGCGATGCGCGCCAGGCTGGATCCGACGTCGTCGTGGATGTCCTGCGCGATCCGGGACCGTTCGCGCTCGAGGGCAGTCTGACGTTGCAGCTCCTGCATGCGCCGCTGCATGCGACGTCGCGTGATGCTGCGTACCGCGAAGGCGAATACCGAGAGACCCGTGACCGAACAGGTGCCCACGAACCACCAGGTCTGCCAGAAGAAGGGGGCGACCGTGAAGGCGAGCGTGGCGCCCTCGGTGTTCCACACGCCGTCGTTGTTGCATGCGATGACGCGGAACCGGTAGGTGCCGGCCGAGAGCCGGCTGTAAAACGCGCTGCGTTTGGTCCCGGAGTCGATCCAGTCGCGGTCGATGCCGTCGAGACGGTATTTGAACAGGACCTTGCCCGGCGCCACGAAGCTGAGGCCGCTGAAACGGAACTCGAGCCGCTCGTGATCCGGGGGCACGCGGTCCTTCACGAGCCCCGCCGATGTCGGCGTCGACTGGCCGTCGCGCCACATCGAGTCGATCACGACCGGAGGCGGAATCGGATTGGACGCGATGCGAGAGGGGTCGAGGCTCACGAGACCGATGCTGCTGGTGAACCAGAGCAAACCGTCGGGTGCCCTGCAGGCGACGGGCTGAAATCCACTCGTGAACTCGATGATCGGCAGACCGTCGCTGCGGTCGAAGACCTGGCTTGCGAAGGTCGCGCTCGCGCCGTCGGCGCAGCGATTCAGCTCGGACTTGGCGATGCGCTGGATCCCTGTGTGCGTACTCAACCAGAGATAACCTCGGCCATCGTCCAGGATCGCGCAGACGACATCGTCGATCAGGCCCTGGGCCCGGCCGAGATTGGCAAAGCGACCGTTCTTGAAGCGGCTCAGGCCGCGATCCGCGGTGCCGACCCAGAGCGTATCGTCCTCGTCGGTACAGAGGGAGTAGACGGCGTCGCTCGAGAGTCCCTCGGCGCGGCGAAAATGCGTGACCTGTCCGCCCGCGATCCGAGCCACGCCGCCGGATCCGAAACCGCACCAGATCGTGCCCTTGTGGTCCCGCGCGATCGCGTAGACTTCCGGCGCCGAGCCTGCGCCGGAACGAACCAGCCAGGTGGACCTTCCGTCCTCCCAATGGCGCAGTCCGTCGCGGTTGCCCGCCAGCATCCCGCCCGTCTCCAGCGGCAGCAGCGAATAGACCGGATTGGCGTCGCTCTCGATGCCGTCGGGGCGCTGGAAGTGTCCTTCCTCCAGGCGATATGGACTGCCCCACCAGAAGTTGCTGGCCCATACGGCGCCGTCCGTACCGACCGCGACGGATGGGATGTAAACGTTGGTCAGTCCCTCGTTGACGCCATAGTTCTTCCAACCCTGCGCCGAGTGGTGATAGAGGCCGGCGCCGTCGGTGCCCACCCAGAGTGATCCATCCGGGGCAGCGGACACCGAGAGAGCGCTGCAGCCCAGCGTCTCCTCGGGCAGGGACACGACGGAGAACGGGCTGGTGTGGATCGAGACCAGGCCCGCGCTGCCGGCGCCGGCCCAGAGATTGCCCTCGCGATCCTCGTAGAGGAAACGCACCCAGTTCTGCGGGAGACCGTTGAGACGGCTGAGGCGGGCGGTTCGGCGACCGTCACCGAACACCAGATACAGTCCGGATTGCAGCGTGCCGATCGCGAGCGTGCCGTCGCGCAATTCGAGGCAGCACGCCACGCCTCCGGTCGACCAGGGGTAGGCGCCGCGGTCCTCGGTCCAGCGGATGCCGTCCCATTTCCGGATGCGGCCATCGCAGATGATCCAGACGCCGCCGTCGCGGGCGGCGGCAACGCACAGGACGTAGTTGTTGTTCGAAGGGGCGGGGAGCGATGCCGACTCGAGTTTCCCGTCGGTCAGGCGGGCGGCCTGGCCGTTCTCCGAGACCCAGGTGACGCCTCGCGTGCTGCGCGAGTAGCTCATCACGCCGGGGCGCTCCGTGCCGATCAACGACGGGCAGCGTGCGCCATCCGGCAGGGAAATCATCGAACCGTTTTCTCGCATGGCCCACATGCGGCCGTGGTCATCGCTGCCCAGGCCGATGACCTTTTCGCTGATCCCTCCGGCCGGCAGTTCCAGTGTGTCGAACTGCCCGCTGCTGTAGCGTGTGATCCGGCCCGAGTTGTGCCCGATCCACAGCGTGCCGTTTCCGTCCTCGAAGAGTCGGGTGACGTGCCGCTCCTCCAAGCCGGGCGTCCTGGCCGAATCAAACACATGAAAGCGCTCACCGTCGAACCGGGCCAGCCCGTTGGGCGTGCCGAACCACAGGTGGCCGTCCTGTGTCTGCGTGCCGCTGGTCACCATGTTCTGCGGCAGTCCGTCGTCGGTCTGCCAGACGCGAACGGCGTAACCGTCGGCGAGAAACGTGGCGGCGTAGCTCGCCGTCGTCGATGCGGCGAGAAGTGCCCAGGACGCCAGCGCTTGAGCCAGGAACGACACGACGATCGGAGGTGTTTTCATCCGAAGAGCGAGGAGAGGACGAACTCCGGACATGGTAGCCGCGACCACGGAGTCAGCAAGGACGCTGGTCGCGGCGCGTGGGCTCCGAGTCCGCGCCTGTGCGCGGGAGCTGCGCGGCGAGGAGACGACGCTCGGTCTTTTTCGAGAGTGGTGTGTGCATGGGGGCTCCGCCGCTACCCGATCATTCGCGGCAGCACTGGGTCGCGCGCGCTGAGTATCCGTGGCGCGGGCACCCGAGCCGAGCGTGGAGTTCGAGGCGGTGCAGTTTACAGGAAATGGAGTCGATCGTCGTGTCCCGAGTTCTCGCTACACGGATCTCCGAGCGCATCGTGGAGGTCGTCTTGCTGCCGTGGAGGTTTCAAAAGCCGCCCGACCGTGGACGATGCAGGTGGCACGGTTCGCGGCAGGTGCTCGTGCTCTTCATGAAGGTGGCTTGCGACGATCTCCGGAGTCGCCGCATGGGTCGCTTGGCTTTTCCTCCAGAGTCGAGATTGCCGACACATGGGTCTCTGGCGGGGCAGGATTCCTGCAGTTGTCGATAGTTGGCTGTTTCCCGACTGCGTCGGCCGTCGTCCCACGTCATCGCCGTCGGCTCGGACGATTCAGGCTGGGGTTCTGACCGAGGACCGGTGGCGGGCACGGACCATTTGCCTGGGGGTTCAGCAGTGCGAGAGGGTGCCGGAATATTCCAAGTTTCCCGTTGACGGGTCCCCGGGCCGGGGCCTTTCATCTGCGGCTTCCGTTTTGGCGGGATAGCTCAGCTGGTAGAGCAGAGGACTGAAAATCCTTGTGTCCCCGGTTCGATTCCGGGTCCCGCCACCACTTTCTTAAGCCGCTGATCCGAAGAGGGTCAGCGGCTTTTCTGTCGATGGATGACGGGAGCGGACGGCGTGGTCGTGCATGCCGCGGCGCGGCGGGGCTGGTTCTTGACGAGGGGCAAGGGCGTGCAGTCCAATGCCCGCCCGGTCCGCCCCATGAATCGACGCATCACCATGGCCGACATCGCCCGCAAGGCGGGCGTGCACGTGACCACCGTCTCGCTGGCACTGCGCAACAACCCGCGCCTGCCGCAGGCGACGCGCGAGCGTATCCAGGCGCTGGCCGTGGAGATGGATTACCGGCCGGATCCGGCCATCGCCTCGCTGGTCGCCTACCGCCACGCGATCAGTCGGCCGTCGGCGCCCCAGCCGCTCGCTTACGTCACCGGATGGCATTCGCAGTGGGGATGGAAGGAGCGCCCCGCGCATCTCGAGTTTTTTGAGGGCGCTTCCGCGCGCGCGCGCCAGCTCGGTTTCGATCTGCAGCACTTCTGGCTGCGCGCCCCGGAGATGACGGACAAGCGCATGTGCCAGATCCTGCACACGCGCGGCATCACAGGACTGATCATTGCGTCGTACACGGGCGCGTCAGGTCACACGCTCGACTTTGAGTGGGCGCATTTCAGCGCGGTGCAGATCGACTATCTCCCGAGCCAGCCGGAACTGCATCGCGTGTCCAACGACCAGCGCGGGATCATGCAGCTGGCGATGCGGCGTGTCGCGGCGCGCGGCTACCGACGCATCGGCCTGGTCTTGCCGCAATGGTGGGATGACGGCGTTCAGTATGCTTGGTCGGCCGGATACCTTGCGGAGCAGCAGGCGCTGGCCGGCCAGCAACCGATCCCCATGTTGCGCTACCCCTGGCCGGGGAGCGAAACGGGCCGGCCGATTCCGGTCGATCAGGTCCCCTTGGTGCCGGTCGAGCCGCTCAAGCGCTGGTTGCGCGAGCACCGGCCCGAGGTGGTTTTCGGCCACGCGCCGTATGTGTTGCCGCAGCTCGAGCAACTTGGGATCGCGGTGCCGCGGGACCTGGCCTTCGTCGATCCTTCGCTCATCCAGGCCGATGGAACCGTGGCGGGCGTGATGCACAACAGCCGGCGCGTGGGCGAGCTGGCGGTGGAGATTCTCTCGGGTCAACTCCAGCACAACGTCTACGGGCTCCCGGCCTACCCGACGGTGACGCTGGTCGAGGGCACGTGGCACGAAGGAGCGTCGCTGCCCGTGGCCGGCCCGCCGCGCCCGACCGCGGTGCGACGTTGATCGCCGGGACGGCCTCGATGCCGGTCTCCTGCGCCGCGCCGGCGTTGGCTGCGTTCACCGTCCGGTCGGCCGGACGCGCGTCTCGATCGACACCTTGTCGATCCCGGCGGCGCGCACGGTATCGAGCACGTGCACGGCGGTGCCGTAACTCGCGTGAATGTCACCGGCGACCAGGACCCGCGGGTCCGGGCTGCTCTCGCGCAGCAGGTCGAGGCGTGTGCGCAGGGTTTCGGCCCCGATCGGGATGCCGTCCCAGTAAAGGCCGCCGCCGGCGGTGACCGAGACCGTGATGGGGTCGGGGATGTGCGGCGACTTTTCCACCCCACCCGTCGGCAGGGTCAGCTCGATATTGCCGATCTTGTTCAGGGACAGAGTGAAGAGGACGAATGTGGCCAGCAGGAAGAAGATCACGTCGATGAGGGGGATGATCTCGATCCGCGCGCGTGTCAGGGTGCGGGTGCGTAGCGGTGTCATGGCATAAGGGATGACGCGCGAGCAGCCGCGATCTTGGGCCCGTTCCTCCGGTACGGGCTGTATGGTCGATCAGGCTTAACGATGCGCACCCGTGGCCGATGAAGCAGGCAAACCCCTCTGCTGACGGCGTCGTCCCCCAACGAAGCCGCAACCGTCAGCAAACCCCAGTTCCACCCCGTTGGTCATGCCCGTGCTGGATCTCGCCCTGCCGGCCGGACGTTTCGTGCGTCCGGACACGCGCTGCCACCTGCGCCTCGTCCCATGAACCGCCGCGTCCTCATCGTCGATGACGATCCCGTGGTGCTCGGCGTCTACGAGCGCGCGCTGCGCGGCTTCGCCGAGGTGACGCTCGCGGAGAATCCGCGCGCCGCCTTCACCGCGCTCTTCGGCGGCCAGGAGGAATACGCCGTCGTCGTGGCCGACATGCACATGCCCGTGCTCAACGGACTGCAGCTCCTCATCGAGGTCGGTCGCCGCTGTCCGGATACGATGCGCATCATGATCACGTCCGCGGAGGACCAGAAGACCGCGGTGGACGCGGTCAACTCCGGCCGCGTTTTCAGGTTCCTGCCCAAGCCCTGCCGCCCCGAGGTTCTCAAGGCTGCGGTGGCCGCCGCGATCGAGCAGTTTGTCCGCGTCAAGGGCGAGCGGGAGCTCTTCGAGCAGACCTTCAACGGTGTCGTCAACGTCCTCACCGGCGTCGTCTCCGCGGTGCAGCCCGAGTCGCTCGGCCAGTGGCAAAACCTGCGGGAACGCGCCCGCCTGCTTGGCAAGGCGCTCGATCTGCCCGACACCTGGGAGTTGGAAGCCGCCGCGATGCTCCTGCGCGTCGGGATCACGACCATCCCGCGGCCCGTACTCGCCAAGTTGCGCACAGGCGAAAAGCTCTCCGAACTCGAGGGCGACCTCGTCCGCCGCATCCCGGAGATCGGCGCACGCATGCTCGAGAACATCCCGCGCCTGCGACCCGTCGCTGAGATGATCCAGTATCAGGCTCGCGGTTACGACGGGTCCGGCTGGCCCGAGGAGGGGCCGGCCGGCAGGGACATCCCGCTCGGCGCGCGCATCCTGCGCGCCCTCGTCGACCTGCGCCGCTGGGAGGACTCGGGTCTCACGACCGAAAAGGCCGTGATGAAGCTGCGCGAGGACCCGCGCGCCTACGACCCCGAGGTCATCCGTCGCCTCGACCTTTTCGTCGAGGACCCCGACGCCCACAAGCTCGTGGAGGTCGAGGAGCGCTACGTCGAGGACCTGATCCCTGGCATGGTCCTCGCGACCGACGTGCTTTCCGACGAGAAGGTCTCGCTTATCGCCAAGGGCACGGCGCTCACATCCGTGCTCGTGGAGCGGCTGAGAAACTTCGCCGAGCTCGGCCGCGTCATCCAGCCCATCTGCATCCGGCCCAAGTCCTACGACGCGGCCGCGCTCGAGGCCATGCTGGCCGAGCGTCGGGCGCGGCAGGCCGAGGAGGTGGCGCAAGCCGGCGTCGTTGAGAAGTCCGCTTCCGGCGGCGCGAGAAGCTCCTGCGGCGATCCCACGGCCGAGGATCCGGCGAACGCGGACGGCGGTCTCGCCCCGGCGCGGGATGCTTCGGCGTAGGACGTGCTTCAGACCCAGCATCGTTTCGCCAGGGATGGAGGGCCGGGCTCCGGCCCGGCCGCGGTCGTCGAGCGGCACAAGCTCATCGGTACGCATTCGCGGCGGTGCGGGAGCACCGCCCTCCATTCTCAAACCGGGGTTTGAAGACGCGTCAGAGTCGATCTACTTCAGCCGCCACAGCACGACCGTGGCGACGAAAGCCACGATCGTACCCACGAAGTAGCGACGACGGGGGAGGTTTTCACCGAGCCCGAACGCGAGCGGCGCGGTGAACAGTGGCGCCATCGCGACGATCGGCTGGACGATGCCCGCCGGCGTCGTGCTCAGCGCCCACTGCATGCAGGTCACGCCGAGGACGGGGCCGGTCAGGGTGTTGGCCAGCACCCACGGCCAGGCCGGGCCGGCCACGGGACCGGTCGGTTCGCGTGAGCCGCGCACGGTGCGCACGATGACCCACGCGAGCGCGGCCACGAGCACGCCGCCGGCGATGCGTTCGAGCGTCGCGGTGCCGGGATCGATCGTCGCGCCGCCCGCGCGGACGGCGGCAAACGCCTTCCGGCTCAGCACCGCGCCGCAGCCCTGGCCCAGGGCCGAAAGGATCGCGAAGACCGCGCCACGCCGCACCTCGGCGGCCGGTAGCTGCGGAAAACTGCTCGGCGCCAGGCCGATGACGACGCCGGCGAGGATTGCGACCACACACGCGAGCTGGGCCGTGCCGAGGCCGACGCCGAGCCACGCCCACTCCACCAGCATCGCCGTGACAGCCGAGCCGCACTGCACGACGAGGTTGGCGAGATTGGATCCCGCGCGCGGCAACGCCTGGAACATCAGGAAGCCGCCGAGCCCGAAACCGACCACGCCGCTCGCGAAGAACCACAGCCACGCCGCGCCGAACCCGCGCCCGAAGAGCAACGCCCAGAGCCCGAGGATGAGCGCGGCCAGCGCGAGGCGCGCGAGGTTGGCCGTCGCGGGGCCGAGCAGCTGCGCGGCCCGCCGTGCGATCGGCGCGGTCGCGGCGAAAAAGGCCGTGGTCAGAATCGCGGCGAGCATGGGATCGATCGAGGATCGTGGTGGGGCGAGGCCTCAGGCCGAGTCGCGACGGTTGTCGAGACTCGCATGCGGCTCGGCTGGAGGCTTCGCGCTGCCATGGGTTTCGCCGGACTCACCATATCCATGAGAATCCGCAGCGCACCTGCCGCGGGAGGCCGGGCAGGAAGAGCGCCGTGGTGGCGGGGTTGCGCGCGAGGTCGATCACGCCGGAAGTGGAAGCGATGGTGGCACGATCGAGGAGATTGTCGACGTCCACATGCACCGACCAGCCGCGTCGATCCATCCAGCCGGCGCGCAACTGCACGAGAGTCGATCCGCTGTAGCCCAGCGTGTTCGCGTGGTCGGCCCAGGTCGTGCCGCCGACCCACGTCGCGCCGAGCGAGGCGAAGAGCCCGGCTTCGCCCGCCCAGGTCAGGCGGGCGCTTCCGAAGTGCGGCGGCAGCCCGGCGATCCGGCGCCCGAGGTAGACGTCGTCGTCCTCGAAGGTCGCCGTGCTCCAGGTGTGAGTCGCGGTGAATTCGAGAGAGCGCTCATCGTCGCCCCAGAGGCGCCAGCTCAGCGCGGCCTCAACGCCGTGGTGGTCGGTGCGGCTGGCATTGACGGTGCCGAGCGCGGCGCCCGAGTCGTCGGCCAGCCGCAGGAGTTCGGCGTCCCAGCATGCCGTGTAGGCCGTGCAGGTGTAGGCGAACGCGCCGGCGCGCCCGGAGACGCCGAGTTCGAGCGTATCAGCCTGCTGGGCACGCAACGGGGTCCAGCCGACGGTGAGTGCGCCGGGAGCGCCGCGCGTCGCCAGCAGGTCCTCGAAGGAGGGCGCCTCGATCGCGCGCGCCGCGCGCGCCGTGAGCGTGCACGCCGCCGCGGCCTGCCAGGAGAGTGCGAGCCGCGACGCAAACTCGCGTGTCTCGACGCGGCCGGTCGCGCCCACCGGTGTGCCCGCGGCCTCGCATATGGCGTCGACGGCCGAGAATCCGGTCTCGATCGTCCAGCCGCCCCCGAGGGTCCAGCAATCGTCGATCGAGACGGCGGCATGCGAGGCTTCGAGATCGAGGGCGGCGAACCGCGTGCCCGTCGCTCCGTCGAGGTTGAGCCAGCGCGTCTGGTCGCGCCGACCGTCGCGGGCGCGCAACCCCACGCGCACCACGTGGTCGCCAGCCGTGCGTCTCATCTCGAGCAGCGCGGTGAGATCGCCGCCTGCGGTCGCGGCGATGCCGTTGGCGCGCAGCTGGCGGAACCAGTCGTCGGTGTGCTGGGCGACGATAGCGAGGCGGGTGTGATCCTCGGTGTCGTGCGTCCATGTGAGATCGAGTGCGATGCGCCCGAAGTCCGTCTCGCGGCGTGGACGGTCCGCGGCGACGACGGCCGAGATGGACTGCGGCGTATCGGTCGCCGCGGCGAGCGTGAGCGGGCCCGGCACATCGAACCGGGGAGCAGCGGCATAGAGCGAAAGCCGCACGGCTGGTCCGTGCTCGCCGAGGCGGGTCGCGACCGCGGCGGAGGCCGCGAGGCGCCGCTGTGTGCTCTGTGGGCGCCAGCCATCCCAGGCCGCGTGGGCGACGCCGCCCCACACCCTCGCTCCATTGTCACCTATTGGATGACAATGCGCGGCGATGCCGCCGCGCAGGAATCCATCCGGGCCGTGCGACAGCCAGGCGCGGCCGGAGGCTTCTTCGTTTCCCGAATTCAAGTGCAGCGCGCCGCCGAGCGCTGTCACCGCGGCCTGTGGATCGCTCGCGCCCGGCATCGCGACGATTTCCTCGATGAGCGCGGGTTCGATCGCGGCGGCGAGGAACGAGCCGTCGGCGGCGTTGAGCGGCAGGCCGTCCAGCGTCCACGCCACGCCCCGGCTCACCGGCGCGCTCTGCAGGCCGGAGCCGCGCAGCGTGAGTCGCGGTGGATCAAAACCGCCAAAGCTTTCCTGCATGACCACGCCCGGCAGGCCGACGAGCTGGCTGGACAGCGTGGGCAGAGCACCCGCGCCGGCCGGCTGTGCACCCGGCGTGACCGAGCGCAGCGCGTCGCGCGCATCGGCTCGACTGCGCTCGCCCGCGATGGTCAGCGGATCGAGGACGACCACCTCGGTCTCATGCGCGCGCGCAGCAAGGGACGACACCGCCACGAGAAAGGCCACGCTCCACCTGCGCATCCTCGGTGCACCAAAGCACGGAGGCCTCGGCGAGGCCTCCGTGTGGATCGCGGACATGTCGGGAGCGGGAGAGCGGATGCCTCGGCGAGGCATCGCTACCTCTGATAGAGCGGCCGCGCCGTGTAGCGGGTGTGCAGGAGATCGTGGGCCTTGCCGGTGAGCGGCTTGCCGAGGAACTGCTCGTAGACGCGGATCACGTCGGGATTCTCGTGCGAGCAGCGGATCGGTTTGTCACGATCGTCCTGATACAGGCCGGCGATGCGCATCTTCCGCCGCTCGTTGTCGACGCCGTAGGGCTGGCCGCCGCCGCCGATGCAGCCACCCGGGCACGCCATCACCTCGATGAAGTGATAGGGCGTCTCCTTGCCGGCTGCGCGCGCGGCGCGCACCTCGTCGAGCACGTCGGCCACGTGGCGCAGGCCGTGGGCGACGGCCACGCGGACCTTCGCGCCATTCACCGCGACCTCGGCGGTCTTCACCCCCTCGAGGCCGCGCACGCTCTCGAACTCCACTTTCCCGAGCTTCTTGCCCGTGGCGTAGAACACCGCGGTGCGCAACGCCGCCTCCATCACGCCTCCGGTGGCGCCGAAGATCGTGCCGGCGCCGGTGTAGCTGCCGAGAATGGAGTCGGCGTCGCCGTCCTCCACGTTGAGGAAGTCGATGCCCGACTGCTTGAGCATGCGCGCGAGCTCGCGCGTGGTCAGTGCGATGTCCACGTCCTTGTGGCCGGAGGCGAACATCTCGTCCGTGCGAGAAAGCTCATACTTTTTCGCCGTGCACGGCATGATCGACACCACGAACAACTTCGCCGGGTCGAGACCCGCGTGCTGCGCGTAGTAGGTCTTGGCCAGAACGCCGAGCATCTGCTGCGGCGACTTGGCGGTGGAGAAGTTGTCGATGAAGTCCCAGTGGTTCTTCTCCATGTAGTCCGTCCACGACGGACAGCACGAGGTGATGAGCGGCAGCACGCCGCGGCCGTGGGCGAAACGCTCGATGAACTCGCTCGCCTCCTCGACGATGGTCACGTCGGCGGCGAAGTTGGTGTCGAACACCGCCTTGAAACCCAGGCGCCGCAGCGCGGTGTAGAGCTTCTTCGTCAGGTTCGTGCCTGGCGGCAGGCCGAAGGCTTCGCCCACGGTCACGCGCACCGAGGGCGCGATCTGCACGACGCAGACCTTGTCCTTGTCGTGCAGCGCCTCCCACACGGCGGCGGTCTCGTCGTTTTCCACGATCGCGCCGGTCGGGCAGTGCGCGGAGCACTGGCCGCACTTCACGCAGGGCGACTCGGCCAGCGAGATGTCGCCGGCCGGGGCCATGCGCGTGTTGATGCCGCGGTCGAGGAACGACAGCGCCCACACGTCCTGCATGTCCTGGCAGACCTGCACGCACCGGCCGCACTTGATGCATTTGGCGAAGTGAACGACGATCGAGCCGGTCGAGCGGTCGACCTTGCTCTCGTTGACGTGCCGCTTGATCGCCTCCTGGTTGATGTTGAAGCTCGCGGCGATGGTCTGGAGTTCGCACTCGCCGTTGCGGTCGCAGGTGAGGCACTCGTGCGGGTGGTTCGACAGGATCAACTCGAGGGTGGCACGGCGCACGTCCACGATCTCGCGGTCGTGTGTGACGATCTGCATGCCCTCCTCGAGCGGCGTGCAGCAGGCGCGCAGCAGGCGCGGGCTCGCGCCGTTGCGCACGATGCACAGGCCGCACGCGGCGGTCGGGAGCAGGTCCTTGTGCTTGCACAGCGTCGGGATTTGCACCGCGGCGCGGCGTGCGGCGTCGAGGATGCTCGTG
>JACSRI010000159.1 GCA_014879845.1 Opitutaceae bacterium | reverse complement strand
CTTTGGTGTGATGTGGACGCCGACGATTGGCCGGACCTCGTTCTCGCGCTGGAATGGGGCGGTGTGCGCGTGTGGCGCAACGACAGCGGGCGCGGATTCACCGATCGCTCGGAGGCGTTGGGGTTCGCCGCCGCCGGCACGGGCTGGTGGTCGTCGCTGGCAGTGGCAGATTTCAATGGCGACGGGCGCTGCGACATCGTCGCCGGCAACGTCGGGCTGAACACCCCGTACCGCGCCACGCCCGAGCATCCGGCGCTGCTCTTCCACGGGTCATTCGAGCCCGGCCGGCCGCCGCAGCTCCTCGAGGCGCGCCATGACGGCGAGCGTCTCATGCCCTGGCGCGGGCGCCGCCAATTCGGCGCGGCCATCCGCTCGGTGTTGAAGCGCTTTCCGACCAACGACGACTTTGCCCGCGCGACGATCGGCGAGCTGGTCGGTGAAGACCGCCTCGCCGCGGCGCAGCGCTTCGCCGCGACCGAGTTGCGCAGCGGCGTGTTCCTGAGCGCACCGGGCGGAGCTTATCGATTCGTCGCTCTGCCGCGGCTCGCCCAGATCGCGCCGCTGCAGGGCGCGGTGACGGGCGACTTCGATGGCGACGGTTTCATCGACATCTATGCGTTGCAGAACAGCTACGCTCCCATTCCCTCCGTGGGGCGCTTTGCCGGCGGTCTGAGTCAACTCCTGCGTGGGGATGGCCGCGGCGGTTTCGTGCCCGTGCCGCCTGCCGAATCGGGCTTGGTCGTCCGCGGCGACGCGCGTGCACTTGTCGCGACCGACATCGATGACGATGGTCGCGCCGACTTCATCGCGTCGCGCAATAACGTGGGCACGCTGGCCTTTCGCAACCAGTCGGCGGACCGCGCCACGCATGGGCTGGCGATCTCCCTCCGCGGTCGTGCGGGAAATCCCCGCGCCGTCGGGGCGTTCGTCGAGGTGGAGCACGCCTCAGGTGCGCGGCAGGGCCTGGTGGTCACCGCCGGCGGCGGGGTATGGAGTCACTCAAGCGCGACCGCCTTTTTTGGCTGGCGCGACGGCGACCCGGTACGGCTCGCGCGCGTTCGCTGGCCATGGGACGAGATGACGGTGCACACGATTGACTCGCCAGAGTCGTCGCGTCTGGTGCTCTCCGCGGACCAGACTCAAGAGTGAGCCGAAGCCGGCTCAGCCGGAGGCTTCGACCTGTCTTGCGGGTATCGGGTGAACGGAGATCTCGTCGCTCATATCGACGCGCGCGTGAGGCACGCGTTGACGTGCTGCCAGAGGATCTCGCCCATCGTGCCCAGGCCGCTGAACTTCGGGCTCTGATGGTAGTCGCCGAGTTCGCTGCTGAGCTGTGCGATTTTCTCGGGCGTGGAAAGCGGGTCCTTGCTCATGCAGCCGACGAGATGCTCGAGCTGCGGGCGGGCCGAGGTGAAGCGTCGCGCCATGAGCGTGCGCTCCTCCTGCTGGTACTGGCGCATGGTCTCGAGGTTGAGCAGGCTCGTGCAGAGCTTCACCACGGCGATGTTGTCCTTGAAGAACTGCGGAAGGTAGACGTTCTTCCGCCCCTCATAGCTCTGCTGGTCGAAGTCGATCGGACGCACGCGGTACTGCTCGTCCTCGAAATCTGGAGTCACCGCGATGACGTAGTTGTAGGAGCGCATGTCGCCGAGCAGGCGCACGAAGCAGCGCTCGTTGAACTTGATGAACTCCTTCGCCAGCCGCACGCGGCTGCGGTTCGGGCGGTCCATGTAGTCGGCGATGAAGCGGTCGCCCGGGATGCCCGTGATGTGTTCCTCGATCAGCGTGTCCTTGCACACGAAGAACGTCATGTGGTTGGGCGAGAGCAGGTCCTCCAACTCGAGGCCGTAGATGCGCGAGGCGTCCGCGCGCTTCACGTAGAAGTGGTCGGCGTTGTCGTTGTACTGGTTCACCACCCGCACGCGGAAGGGCTTGGTGTTGCCGAAGACGCAATAGTCGATGCGCTCGACGTAGAGGTGCTTGACCGCGTTCATGTCGCCGCCGGTGCGCAGCAGGGCGTAGATCTCCGTCAGGCCGGCATGCAACTCGCGCGTCGTGTAGGGGTCGTAGAACGTCGTCTCCCAATGCGTGTCGCGGCCCTCGCGGTCGAGAAGCGGCAATGTGTTGTTGAAGCGGACGAGGTCGTTGTAGACGACGGGAAGGCGGGTCTCGCGCCGATAGCGCGCGAGGTAGCGGCGAAGGTCGGGGTTGATCGGGAAAACCTGCTTCTTGCGCGAGATCGCCTGCATGCGTGGGCGGTGAGGTTAGGCCCCCGGTGAGAAGTGGCGAGCAAAAGGCCGTCGTCGGGCCGAGGGAGGGCCGGGCTCCCGCCCGGCCGCGGAAACGAAGGGCATGCACGGCCGCGCGAGAGAGCGGCCCTCCAAGGAAGTTGGGAGCGAGACCTCAGCCCAGCACGGCCACGATCTTCGCGCCGTCGCGCAGCGCGGCGGTCGGGATCACCTCGCCGTCGATCGGCTGGCAGTCGGCGGTGAGGGACTTGAGGCCGCAGCTCTTGCGCTTCGGATTCTGCACCTCGATCGAGAGCTTCATGCCGCGGAAGGTGCGTGTCATGGAAAAGCCCTTCCACGCCCTCGGGATGCACGGCGCGATGCGCAGGCCCTCGACCTCGGGACGGATGCCGAGCACCCAGTGTGTCGCGGAGTAGTAGGCCCAGGATGCGGTGCCGGAGAGCCACGGCACGCGCGAGCGGCCCTCGTTGACGTTGTATTTCGAGTACGTCGTCTGGCAGTGCACGTACGGTTCCACCTCGCGCAACTCGGCGCGCGAGTTGTAGGCGGCGGGCATGAAGGCGCGGTAGTACTCCCAGGCCTGGTCGCCGTTGCCCTGCATCACCTCGGCGATCACGCCCCAGCTCTGCGTGTGCGAGAAGATGCCGGCGTTTTCCTTGATGCCGGCGTTGAAGAGCGTGGCCTTCATGATCTCGGGGTCGGCCTTGATGAAGGGCGGCGCGCAGAGCATCACGCCGTAGGGCGTGGCGCATTTCTGCTTCATCGTCTTGAGCGCCTGCTTGGCCTGCTCGGGCGTGGCCGCGCCTGACATCACGGCCCACACCTGCGTATTCATATAGACCTGACCCTCGGCGAAATCCTTCGTGCCGTAGACCGTGCCGTCCTGGCCGATCGCCCAGATGAACCACTTGCCGTCCCAACAGACCTTCTGGATCTTGGCGTCGAGCGCGGCGAGCTGGGTGCGGGCCCACGCGGCCTCGGCCGTCTCGCCGAGTTTTTCCGCGATGCCGGCGTAGACATCGAGGCCGAGGCGCACCTGGAACGCGACGAAGACCGACTCGCCCTTGTAGCCGAGGCGGATGCAGTCGTTCCAGTCGGCGGCGAGTCCGCAGGGCAGGCCGTTGCGGCCGGTGCGCTCGAGGTTGAACTCGAGGGCGCGGCGCAGGTGGCCGAGCACGGTGGCCTCGCCCTTGTCGGCGTAGGGCAGGACCTTCGTGTAGAAATCAAACTGGCCGGTCTCCGCGACGAACGCGGGCACGGCGTTGAAGAACCACAGGCAGTCGTCGGAGCGGTACTCCTCGTCGGGCGGCGGCGCTTCGTGGCCGGGCCGGTGTGTGAAGGGTTTGATCACCGGGATCGCGCCACCGTTGCTGAGCTGGCCGGTGAGCATGAGCTCGAGGCGCGACTGCACGCCGTCCTTGAGCAGCGGGATGGCGCCGAGCATGTCCTGTACGGTGTCGCGGAAGCCGAGGCCGTCGCGTTCGCCGTTGTAGACGAGCGAGGCCGAGCGCGACCACGCGTAGGTGATGAGCGCATTGTAGGCGTTCCACGTGTTGATCATGGCGTCGAACTCCTTGTCGGGCGTCGACACCTGCAAATTCTCGAGCGGCGCGTGCCAGTGCGCCTTCAGTTTCTGGAACTCGTCCTCGCAGGCGGCGCTGTTGCCGTAGCGCGCGACCGTCTTGCGGCCGTGCGACGTCACGGTGCCGAGGCCGAGCAGCACGATCAGCTCGCGTGTCTCGCCGGGCTTGAGCGTGAGGTCGGCCTGCTGGCCGCCGACGACGTTGTCGCCTTCGGCGAGGAAGTTCGAGCACTTGCCCTTCGCGACCACCTCCGGCGCGGCGTAGCCGCCGTAGCTGCCGAGGAACTTCTCGCGCACGGTCTCCACACCCGCGAGCTTGGCGCCGGTGAGCGCCATCCACGTGCGCGCGCAGCCGGTGAGGTCCTTGCCGTCGAAGTCGAAGTTGGGGTTGCAGGTGATCCCGAGGATGCCCTTCTCCAGCGTCGCGCGCGTGATGAAGAGCGAGTACTGCAGATTCGTGAGGTCCTGGAACGTGTGCCAGAGATTGGCGAACTCGCAGTAGGTGAAGACCGAGAGCTTGCGGGCGCGCTTCGATTTGTTCGTCACCTTCAGGCGCCAGTATTCAAAAGTCTGGCCCAGCGGGACGAAGTAGGTGGCCTCGGTCGCGATGCCGGCGTACTCGCTCTCGAGGATCGTGTAGGCCATGCCGTGGCGGCACTTCGATTTGTACTTCTCGATTGGCTTGCCGACGGGCTGCCACGAGGCGGACCAGAAATCCTCGCTCTCGTTGTCGCGCACGTAGAAGAGCCGGCCGGGCTGGTCCATGGGGATGCTGTTGAAGCGCATCCGCAGGAACCGGCCGGTGGCGCCGCTCTTGTAGAACGAGTAGCCGCCGGCGTGGTTGGTGATGATCGCGCCATATTCGGTCGAGCCGAGGTAGTTGGACCACGGGCGCGGGGTGTCCGGGCGCGTGATCACGTATTCGCGGGCGTGGTCGTCGAAGTGGCCGTAGTGCATGAGCGAGGGAGTGAGGGAGTAGGGGAGCGAGGGAGGCGGCGGGTCAGCGCAGGTTGATCGTGGTGGTGCCGTCGGTCCTGCGCAGGATGATCGTCTCGGCCTTCTTGCCGGCGGTGATGCGGTACGTGCCGTAGAAGGCCGGTACCTCGGCGCGGCCGGGCTTCTCCATCTTGAGTTCGGCGCGCGTCCACCACTCCTTGTAGACGAGGTTGTGGTAGGCGATGGCGGCGGGCGTGGGCGACCAGTCGCGGCGGTAGAGCGAGGACTGGGGAATCCAGTTCGCGCCCTCCCAGAAGCCCCACATCAGGATTCCGGATACGGACGGGTGGGCAAAGCAGATGCGGTAGTAGTCGACGATCGCGCGGGCCTTGGCCTCCTCCTCCTCCGGGGTGATGGCGATGTCGCCGCGGTTGTGAAACTTCGAGCGTTGGCCGGGGAAGCTGAACTCCGTCACGCGGATGGGCAGGCCGAGCTTGCCAAGTTCATCGAGGGCGTTCTGCAACGCGGCCGGGTCGAAGCTGTCGCCGTGCAGGTGCCCCTGCACGCCGATGCCGGCGATGGGAATGCCGGCGGCCTTGAGCTGCCCGATGTGTGCGACGTAGTCGGCCAGGCGGCGGCCGGTGAGGATGTCGTAGTCGTTCACCCAGAGTTTCGCGTCGGAATCCTGGGCGAGCACCCAGTCGGCCATCTCGCGCGTGATGCCAGCGCCGAGGCGGTCGGCGTAGTAGTCGCCGTGAATCATCTCGTTGTTGAAATCGTATTCGGCGAAGCGGCCCTTGTAGCGACGCGCGATGTCCTCGCCGCGGGCTTGCAGCGCGGCGCGCAGGGCCGTGTCGTCGAGCGCCTTGAGCCACGGCTGCACCCAGTGTTCGGAGCCCCAGTAGATGTTGTGCCCGCGCAGGGGCAGGCCGCTCCGGTCGCACCAGGCGAGGATCGCATCGACTGTGGCGTAGTTCACCTCGCCGCGCTCGCGCTCCATATCGAGCCACTTCAGGGCGTTCTCGGTCACGGCGCTGTTGAACTTCTGGAGGAACGCCGCCTTGTAGCGCGCGGCATCGGCGGGATCCATCGTGCCGTCGAAGGCCTGGTTCGCGAGGGCACAGCCGAACCAAAACTCGTGGCGCAACTGCTCGACCTGCACCTTCGTTCCGGGCTTGGCTTCGATGATGAGCGTGCCCATGCGGTGCTGGCGGATGGCTTCGTTGAGGGCGGCGGTGTCCTGCGCGAGCAGCGTGGCGGTGGCGAGCACGGTGACTGCGAGAAGTGGGCTCAGGATGAATCTCATGGTGTTTGCCTCAACGGGATGGTGGCGGGTGGGAGCCGTGCGCGCCAAGGAGCGCGTGCACCTGCTCGAGGGTGGGGGGATGCACGCACCCGGGAGCGGTGGTGCAGATGAGGGCGGCGACGGCGCAGGCGAAACGCACGGAGGCTTCGTCGCTCCAGCCCTGCAGCAGGCCGTAGATCAGGCCGCCGCGGAAGCTGCCGCCCGCACCGGCGCTGTCGATGACCTCGACGGGAAACGGCGCCATCTCACGGCGAGTTACCGTGGGTGCGGCCCGGGTGGAGCCGGGCCCCCCAGGTGTGCCGCCGCGCGCGTACCACAGCGGGCGCGAGCCGGAGGTGAAGACCACGAGCCCCGGACAGTGCGCGCGATAGTCGGCGAAGAGGTGTTCGCGGGCCTCGTCGGACTTCAGCGCTTCGGGGTACTCGCGGGCGATGAGTTCGCCGGAGATGATCATCGCGTCGGCCATCGCCGTGAGCGGGGCGTCGTGCCGGGCGTCGCAGCCAACGAGCGGCTTGCCGGCTTCCTTGGCGGCGCGGGCGACCGCGAGCGTCGTCTCACCGAAGGCGGGGTCGACGCTGACGATGCGCGCGGCGTGGATCTTGGCCACATCGGGCGGCTCCCACTGCGGCGTGGTGAAGAGCAGGTCGATGTAGCGGCCGAAGACCGTGCGCGTGTGCCCATCCGAGACGACGATCTCGTTCACGCCAGCGTAGCCCGGTTTGACCACGAGGCCGGACACATCGATGCCGCGCGAGCGCAGAAACTCCAGCGTGCGGCGGCACGCCGGCGTGTCGCCGATCCAGTTGCCCTCGAGCGCGACGCTCACGCCGAGGCGCGCGAGCACGAGCGCCGTGCCCGTCGCCTCGCCGGCGTGGTTTTCCAGGGTCTCCGCCACCTCGGCGTACCCATCGGGCTGCGGGTACGGCATCTTCAGGCGCAGGATCACGCCTGTGCTGACGTGGCCAAAACAGTAGACGGAGGACACGGTGGAAGTGCGGAGTGCGGAATAGTGCGGCGCGAGTGGCGAGATGTAGGAGCGAGCTTGCTCGCGATCGAGGGCGGTCGCCTGCAAGCAAGCTCCCGCCCCGGGGCGGCGGATCAGCCGAGGATGGCCACGATCTTGGAGCCGTCCTTGAGGAGTTCGGCGGGGGCGAGGTTGCCGAGGAGGGGTTCGTCGTCGATCGTGAGGGAGCGCACGCCGCGGTGCAGGCCGGACGGGTTTTCGACCTCGATGTGGACCGTCTTGCCGCGGAACTTGCGCGTGACGGTGAAGCCCGGCCATGCCTTCGGGATGCACGGGTCGATGCGCAGGCCATCGAGCTCGGGGCGGATGCCGAGGATGTGGTTCGTCGCGGTGAAGTGCGACCATGACGCCGTACCCGACAGCCACGGCACCCGCGAGGCGCCGAACTTCTTCGAGGCCGGCGCGTGCGTGCTCTGGCAATGCACGTAGGGCTCGATCTCGCGGATCTCGGCGACCTCATTCTGCGCGGCGGGCATGAACGAGCGGTAGTAGCCATAGGCGGCGTCGCCGTCGCCGCGCGCGATCTCGGCGAGCACGATCCAGCTCTGCGTGTGCGAGAAGATGCCGCCGTTTTCCTTGTTGCCGGGATTGAAGAGCACGGCGCGCATCACCTTCACGGGCGTCTTGTCGAAGGGCGGGTTGCACAGCGCCACGCCGTAGTCGGAGGCCAGATACTTCTTCACGGCGGCGAGGGCCTTGTCGGTTTGCTCGGGCGTGGCGGCGCCGGAGAGGATGGCCCAGCACTGGGTGTTGAGGTAGATCTTTCCTTCTTTCGCCTTCTTCGTGCCGAAGACCGTGCCGTCCTCGCTGATCGCCCAGATGAACCAGCCGCCGTCCCAGCAGGTCTTCGCGATCTTGCGGTCGAGTTTCTTGAGCTCGGCCAGGGCCCACTTCTGCTCCCTCGGGCGGCCGAGCTTTTGGGCGATCTCGGCATAGGTCTGCAGGCCGAGGCGGACTTGGAAGGTCACGAACACGCTCTCGCCCTTGTAGCCGAGCTTGAGGCAGTCGTTCCAGTCGGCGAGCAGGCCGCAGGGCAGGCCGTTGCGGCCGGTGCGCTCGAGGTTGAACTCCAGCGCGCGGCGCAGGTGGCCGAAGACGGTGGCCTTGCCCTTGTCGGCGAAGGGCACGACGAGGTCGTAGAAGGCGACGTCGCCCGTCTCCGCGACGTAGGCGGGCACGGAGTTGAAGAACCACAGGCAGTCGTCGCTGCGGTAGTGGTGCGGCGGAGTCGGGTTCATCTTCCCGGGCCGGTGCGACCACGGGCGCACCTCGGGCTGCGCACCGCCGGTGGAATCCTGCGCGGAGAGCATCAGGATCATGCGCTCGCGCACGAGCTCGGGGATCATCGTCGTGACGCCGAGAAAGTCCTGCACCGTGTCGCGGAAGCCGAAACCGTCGCGCTGGTCGCCGGTGTAGACGAGCGAGCACGAGCGCGACCACTCGAAGGTCATGAGCGCGTTGTAGGCGCCCCAGACGTTGGTCATGTGGTCGAAGTCGGCGTCGGGCGTCTTCACCTGCATGGCGTCGAGCAGGCCGTGCCAGTGCGCCTTGAGCGCCGCGAGCTCGCGCTCGACCGCGACCACGTTGGCGAACTTCGCCCGCGCCTTCTTCGCGACCGGCTCCTTGCCGATGCCGAGCATCACGATCACGTCGGCGGACTCGCCGGGCGCGAGCTCGAGGTCGCTCTGGATCGCGCCGCAGCCGTTGTCGGAGAAGTGCTCGTTGTTGCCGCACACGCCGCGCTCGACCACCTCGGGGCGGTCGTAACTGCGGTAGACGCCGAGGAACTTCTCGCGCTCGCAGTCAAAGCCCGCGATCTCGCCGCCGACCTGCGTCATCCACCACCAGCGCGACTGGTCGTTGTTGGCGAAGTTGGCCGGGTCCTCGGGCAGGCGCTTGCAGGACGAGGCGAGGATGATGCCGTCCTTCCACACGGCGTCGGAGATGTACTGCGTGTACTGGAGGTTGAGCGTGTCCTGGACCAGGTTCCACTCGGTCGTGAACTCGCAGTAGGAAAACACGCTGAGCTTGCGCGGGGTCCTGCCGGTGTTGGTCACCTTCAGGCGCCAGTATTCAAAGTCCTGGTGCAGCGGCACGAAGTAGGTCGCCTCGGTCGCGATGCCCGCGTACTCGCTCGCGATCACGGCATAGCCCGGGCCGAAGCGCGTGGTCGTCCTGAACTGGTCGAGCGGCTTGCCGACGGGCTGCCAGGCGGCCGACCAGTAGTCGGCGGAGTCGCGGTCGCGCAGGTAGAACTGGCGGCCGGGCATGTCCATGGGCACGGCGTTGTAGCGGTGGCGCAGGAAACGCCCGGAGGCGGGCGAGCGCGTGAACGAGTAGCCGCCGGCGTTGTTCGTGATGATCGCACCGTAGCGGCGCGAGCCGAGGTAGTTGGACCAGGCGCGGGGCGTGTCCGGGCGCGTGATCACATATTCGCGGGCGGCGTCGTCGAAGTGGCCGAAGTTCATGCGAGAAGGGAATCGAGGTGTGGGACGGCGAGGGTGCGGGCCGGGCTGGACCGCGGACGGCCATCCTGCGGTCGACGAGGCTGACCCGCAAGGGCCGTGGATTAAAGGCTACAGGGCGGCGGGTTGAGGAATTTTGTTTCGAACGGAAGACTGAGGCCGCGAAAACAAAGACGCCCGCGTCGGCGAGACGCGGGCGTCGAAAAACGCAGGATGAAGTCCGAACCGGCCTACTGGGCGACGGCGCCGGACTCGGCCGCGATGACGCGGTTGCGGATGGCGACCGCCTCGGGTGCGGGTTGGAAGGCCGTGCTGATCGCGATCTCGGGCGTGCCGAGCGCGGTGCGGTAGAGTTCGCGATTGGCGCGCTCGAAGGGTTTGATCCAACCCGTCTTCAGTGTCGCGCCGGCGTAGGCGCCGCCGAGCGAGGTGTAGATGCGGACCGGGGCCTTCATGAGATCGGAGTTGTCCTTGTCGGCGCTCTTCGGGCCGGCCACGGCCTTGGCGTCGGCACCGAGGTCGAAGCGACCCGAGTAGGCGCGGCGCACGGCCTCGTCGGAGTTGAGCAGGATCACGGTGTTGATCTCGGACATGCCGGCCTGGAGGCCGAAGTTGACGCCACCTGGATCGAGGAAGACCGGCGCACCCCACTCGTCGCCCTTCTGGGGCACGCGGCAGATGAGCACGGCCGAGCCGCCCTGGCCGCCGAAGATGAGGCCGGCGCGGACCTGGCGCATGATGATGATGCCCTTGGCCTCCTTGATCTCCTGGGCGGGGACCGCGGTCTCGGGCTTGGACATGACCACCTCGAGCGCGTACTCGCAGGCGAGCAGCTTTTCGGCGAGCTGGTCGCGGAAGGTCTTCTTTTCGGCATGCAGGCCGGCAGCCGAGAAGGCCACGAGGGCCGCGATCGAGGCGAAGCGAAGCAACTTAGGATTCATCATGGGTGAGTTCCGTCGGGCAACGCACCCGATTTCTTCCGAAAATGCAACGTGGAAGGCCGGTGCGCGTGCGCCCGCATGGTGTCGCGGTGTGACCTCGGCCGAGCCGTGCCGGTTCCCGCAGACCTGGCCGGGTGGCCGGTGTCTGGATACGGCGGATCTCAGGGGGCTCCCGGTTGCTCCTCGGCGGAGGAAAACTCCTCGAGCCGCTCCGTGCGCGACGCGGGGAAGATCCGGTGCAGCCGGTGGCAGGTGTAGAAAAACACCGTGCCGCCGCCGAGCAGGTAGAGGTGGTAGGTGAAGAACCGCCAGACGACCACGACCACGCCGATCAGGCCCGGGTTGACGAATCCCGGCAGGATCAGTGCGGTCAACAGCTCGACGGACCCGCCGCCGCCCGGCGCGACGACCATGAGTGAGAGGGCGAAGAGGAACCCTTGCACCAGGAACAGCGGCAGTGGATTCACCGGCGTGTTGAGCGAGAGCAGGATGACCGGCAGGATCATGTAGCGGCAGCACCACTGGATGCTCGCGAGCCCGAGGTTGAGCAGGAGCGCGCTCTTGCGCTCGCGCCAAAGAAACGCGAGCGACCCGCCGATGCGGCGCACGCTCCGGCGCACCGCCGTGCGCAGGTGGCGGTGCCGCGCCGGGAGGCGCCTGCGCCGGCCAAACTTCGTGGCCGCGAGGCAACGCGCGACACCGCGGTGAAACCGGTCCGAGCGCAGGAGCAGGATGACACCCGCGACCGCTGCGGCCACCAGGCCGAGCCCGAGGAAGGCATGCGCTTCCGACGGTTCCCGGACCAGCGCGCGCAGGATGCCGTCGTGCAGGATCAGGTAGATCGCGAACGGCGCGAGCAGGGAGAAAAACACCACGTCGACCGCGGCGTCCGTCGCCAGGAGCGAGCCCGAGGTGACGTAGGGCAACCCGGCCTGGCGCAGCAGCGTGAGCCGGATGACCGTGCCACCCACGCCCGCCGGCGTGGCCGCGATGCCGAACTCCGTCGAGAGCGAGACCGAGATCGCCTGCCGGTAGCGCAGAGGATGGCCCATGGCGCGGCACATCAGCCAGACGCGCCCGCCGTTGCACGCCCACGCCGTGACGACCATGGCGAAGAGCAAGGGCAGGTAGGCCGGCGAGAACTCCTTGAGGTGGATCCAGGTATCCTCCCCCGTGGTGAAGACCAGCACCAGCGCCGTGGCCACGGCCCCGAGGGCCACGCCCTGCAGCACGTAACGCAGGAGGCGGCCCTGGTTGAGCGAGGGACCGCGTTTCATGCGGCGGCGCGCGGCCGGATCGGAGCGAGCTCCGCCGCGCCCGGCAGCAGGTCGCGGTAGGTCGCGGGCGTGCGACCGTCGGCCAGCGCCGCGCGCACGCGCGTCCAGAGCGAGGCCTCGATCGAGGGATGGTCGAAATCGCAGGGATGCGCGGCGATGCGCAGGATGGGGGCGCCGGCGTTGACCCAGGCCCAGAAGCGCACCCAGATCCTCGATACGCCGCGGCGCCAGGCGGCGCGGCAGGAGTAGACGATGGTCGGCGCGCGCAGCTGGCGGTCGAGCTGGAGCAGGTCGACCGCGCCGAAGGTCGTGGTGTAGTGCAGCCCGGCGGCGACGAGCTCGGCCCGCCCGTCCGCGCTCAGCAGCCACGCGGGCGGCGTGAAGCCCACCACCGGCAGGCCGGCCTCCCCGGCCAGGATGTGCAGGCCGCGGTCGATGCGGTCGCGCGCGGTGGCGCGGTCGATCTGGTAATATTCGCCTTCGCCCGCGGTGTAGTGCGTGCCGACGAGGCGGTTGACTGCGTTGCCCGTCACAGCCTCGGCCTGGTGGAAGAACCCGTGCAGGCAGATGTCGTGGCCCGCGGCCGCCAGCCCGCGCAACCAGGCGGTGAACGCCGCGTCCTCGGTGAACGGCGCGTCCCCGTGCCAGCGCGGCACGACCAGCAGCGAGATGCGCGTGATACCCAGCCCGGCGAGGCCCTCGATGAAGTGCGTGCAGGCCGCGCGCGAGCCCGGGTGCAGGTCGTGAAACGACACGACCAGCCGGCGCGCGCGCTCAGCCTTCGCCGAAGTCCTTGTAGAGCGTGCTGACATAGACGGGCTTGGACTCGTAGTCGTCGAACTTGGTGATGCGCCGGCGCGAGAGTTCGCGGAAGCCATAGCGGGCGTAGAAGCTGGTGCGACGGTCGTCGCGCGTCTGGATCTGGCCGTAGATGCGCGGCACGCCGCGGCGGTTGGCCATGTCGAAGAAGGTGAAGATCATCTCGCGCCCGGCGCCGGTGTTGCGGAAGGCGGGCAGGAGGTTGATGTGAAAATGCGCGGACTGGCGCGGGGCCGGCGGGGTCTCCTTGATCGAGCGGAAGACGACCCAGTGGAGGAACTTCCGGCTCGCGGCGTTGTAGCGGCCGGTGAGGTAGCGCATCACGACGCGCGGAATCGTGCGCAGGACCATCAGCTCGATCTGCTTCCACGCCTGGTAGCGGAAGCGCACGCACCCGAGCAGGTAACCCACCACCTGGCCCGTTGCGACGTCCTCAGTCACGAGCGCGCTGTCGGGCTCATAGTCGGTGTAGTAGCGCGTGAAGAAGTCCGCGAAGATCTCCCGGTCGGTGAAGATCGCGTCGACCGGATTACCCATGAAACCGGTGTCGGCGCAGATGCGGCGCACGGCCTCGCGGTCAGCGGGTCGATACGGGCGGACGCGGTACTTCATGATGGTGGGTGACGGCTGTCGGCACCGCGGGAAACTCCGCGGCCGGACGGCGGGCGATCAGGTGCTCGTAGAGGGAGAGCATGCGGTCGAATGTGCGCTCGACCGCGAAGTGCCGCTCGATGCGGCGGCGGCGCGCGGCGCGTCGCTCGGGCGTGTCGCCCGCCCGCAGGAAATGCTCGATGGCCGCACCCAACCCGCGGGGCGAACCGTCGCGCGCGATCAGCGGCGGATGCTCGCCCTCGACCGCATCCTCCACGCCGCCCTCGCGCACCACCAGCACCGGCGTGCCGCAGGCTTGCGCCTCGAGCGCGACGAGCCCGAATGTCTCGTAGCGACCGGGGTGCACGAAGAGGTCGGCCGCGGTGTAGAGTTCGGCGAGTTTTTGTGGCGACTCGCAGTATGGCAGCCAGGTGACGTTGTCGCGCCGCGTGACCTCGCGCTCGATCTGCTCGCGCAACTCGCCGTCGCCGACGAGCACGAGGTGGTGACTGGGAGCGTCCTTGGCGATGTGATCGAGCGCGGCCACGAGGCTGCGGATGTTCTTCTCTCGGGCGATGCGGCCGACGAAGAGCAGCATCTGCGTACCCGGCGCGAGGCCGAGTTCGCTGCGCAGGCGCTCGCGCGAGGCCTGCGGCTGGAATGTATGGATGTCCGTGCCCAGGGGCACGTGCACCAGCCGCTCGATCCCGCACGAGTCGAGGATTTGCTCCAGGCGCCGCGTCGACACGACCGTGGCGGACATGCGGTTGTAGAGCCGGACGATGTAGCGCTGAACCGGACCGGAGATCATTCGCTGGATCGTCTCGCCCGCGAAGCGGATGACCGTGCGGCCGATGGCACGGGGAAAGTCTGAATGGTAAAACGCGACCACGGGCACCCCGAGTTCGGCGCCGGCCTCGAGGCCGATCCACGCCGTGCGATACGGATCACCCACCTCGATCAGATCGGGCTGCTCCGCGCGCACGATCTGCAGGATCTTCTTGCGCGAGATGAGCAGGCGGTAGCTGGCCGAGCCGATCAGCCGCGGCGACCGGACCTCGTGCAGGGTGGAGGTGGCCGAGCGCGTCACCGCATCCCGATGCGACGGCACGATGAGCACGTGGTGCGCACCCGGGCGCGCAGCAAGAGAGCGCTGCTTGTCCATCAGGTAGCGCTTCACGCCGCCGCTGAGCGGTGAGTAAAATTGGGCGATGTCGCAGATCTTCATCGGGCGACCAAGGGGCAAGGCTACCGGACGGCAATTTCCTACCGCAAGGCCGGATATGCCGGCGAGCGGCAAGTGCCCGGCGGGCGACGGGAGTCCCGTGACCGGGCCATGGGAGTCGGCGACCGATCGGGAGACCGGCGTCGCCGGGGCATCTCCCGTTTACTCGCGGACTTGCGTCTTTCGTCCTCAGCGCACCGGGGCGTCGAGTTCGCACACGACCTGCCAGCGGCGAATGGTCGCCGCGAAGGGCACGATCGCGGCCTCGGGCGTCCGTGCGAGCTGGCTCAGCTCGACCTGGGCTTCCGCCCGCAGGCGCGGCAGCACCTCCGGATCGAGCGCCGCCGCGCCGCGCGGATCGCGCTTTTGGGCGGACACGACGCACGCGTAACAGCCGAGACGCGCCTGCATGAGGTCAACCTGGAGCTTGTCCTCGGCCGGCACCTTGGTGCGCGCAGTCGCGAGCAGGCGCCAGCCGCCGCGCTCGCCCGCGGCGGCGGCGTAGACTTCGGCGAACGGCCGGCTCGCGGCATTGGCGGCGAGCGCCTCCTCGAGCTTGAGCGTCCCGGCCATGCCTTCGAAAAGCGCGCGATCGCGGGCGCGCAGCGGCTCTTGGTTCGACTCGCGTACGACTGCGATCGAGGCGCGGGCGTCGTCGAAGCGATCCAGCCTCCACTGCGCGAGCGCCTTGAGTGAGTAGGCCTCGCCGAGCAGGCCGTCGCGGCGCAGTTCCTCGCGCATCTCCGGCGTGAGTCGCTCGATCGACGCGATGATCTGCAGGTAATGCTGCCGGGCGCGCACGTGCATGTGCGACACCTCGCGGTCGCCGCGCGCGCGCTCGAGCGCGGGCTGAAAGAAGGACGACGGCGTCTCGAAACGAAACGCGCGGCGCAACGAGTCCTGCGCCATCTCGACGAAATCCGTGCCGACACAGCCGCCCAGGCATGTCGCGAGCACACCCGCGACCACGGCGCAACCAAAGGCGCGGCGCGACAGGGCTGGTCGGGAGCGATGCATGGAGGGGATGCCGGGAAAACAACAGCGAGCACCGCGGGGGCGCGAGGCGAATGTGCGCGCCGCGCGGCGCTATCAATTCAGAGGGCGATCGGGTCGCGCCTATTCCTGCGGATGCACGCAGCCATCCAGTCAACCGCGCGGTCCCCGCAAATTGCGCGGCCGTGCGCGGCGAGTCGCTCGCCACCACACGGCCGGTTCATGGTGTCAGTGTTCGCGGGTGATTTAGCGTCCACGCAGCGTCGCGAGCGTGAGGATGCCGGCGACGACGTAGAGCCCGATGAAGATCTCAAACATGGCGATGTCTCAGGTTGAAGGTGGTGGTTGGTTCCAGAGGGAGTCGGATGGCTTGCGTTGACGTCGGCGGAGACGGACCTCTCGATAACACGGTTACCGGCGCACCGGTTACACTTTTGTCATCCTGATACACCGACCATGCCCTCCTTCGACATCACCTGCGACGTGGACCACAACGAGGTGAAGAACGCCCTCAACCAGGTGCGCAAGGAACTGCAGACGCGTTTCGACTTCCGCGGCGTCGTCTGGGACGTGATCGAGGAGAAGAGCACGATCACCCTCGCGACCGAGTCCGAGCACAAGCTTGTCGCCATCCTCGACATCGTGCGCGACCGCATGGCGCGCCGCGGGGTGAGCCCGAAGAACATCGAGGAGGGCCGCTGCGAGATCTCCTCGACGGGCCGCGCGCGCCAGGTGCTGACGATGCGCGAGGGCATCCCGGCCGAACATGCGAAGACGATCACCACCGCGATCCGCGGCTCGGGCATGAAGGTGCAGGCCGCGATCGAGGCCGGGAAGATCCGCGTCTCCGGCAAGAAGCGCGACGACCTCCAGGCGGCCATCGCGCTGGTGCGCGGCATCGACCTGCCGGTGAGCGTCGGCTTCGGCAATTTCCGCGAATGAGCGGTCCCGCCCAGCCCGCGGCCGCGCCCTCCGGCGCGCCGGAAGCGACCGTGCGGCCGATCGCGCTCGGCCCGCTCCAGCTGCGCACGAACCTTTTCCTGTCGCCACTGGCCGGGTACACGAACCTGCCGTTCCGCCTCACCGTGCGCACCCTCGGCGGGCTCGACCTCTGCACGACAGACCTGGTCAACGTCCGCTCGCTCCTGCGCAGGAATCACGGCGCGATGCAACTCGTCGCCACGTGCGCCGAGGACTCGCCGCTCGCCGTGCAACTCTTCGGGGCCGAGCCCGAGGAGATGCGCGACGGCGCGTTGATGGTCGAGGCGCTCGGGGCCGCCTCGGTCGACATCAACATGGGCTGCCCCGTCGACAAGGTCGTGCGCACCGGTTCCGGCTCGCTCCTCATGACCAGCCACGCGCGCGCCGCGCAGATCGTTGCCGCCATGGCCTCGGCCGTGAAGATCCCCGTGACCGCGAAGATGCGCCTCGGCTGGGACGCCGGCGCGCTGACCGCGCCCGACCTGGCCCGCGCCCTCGAGGACGCCGGCGCCGCCGCCGTCTTCGTGCACGGGCGCACGCGCGAGCAGGGGTTTTCCGGGCGGGTCAACCTCGCCGGCATCCGCGCCGTCGTGCAGGCCGTGCGCCGCATCCCGGTGATCGGCAACGGCGACATCACCACCTGCGAGGCCGCGAAGCGCATGTTCGACGAGACCGGCTGCACCGGCATCAGCATCGGCCGCGGCGCGTTCTACAATCCCTGGATCTTCGGGCAGATCACGCGCCACCTCAACCACGGCGAGGAACCGGTGCATCCCGGCTTCGAGGAACGCGTCGCGGTGATGTCGCGCCACCTTGACCACATGATCTCGTTCTTCGGCGAGGACCGCGGTTGCCGCCTGTTCCGCAAGATCGGCCCGTGGTACGCGAAGCAGTTCGGCCCCACGCGCTACTTCCGCCAGCGTATCCACAACTTTCGTTCACGCGCCGAGTTCGACGAGCTCATGCACGGCTACCGCGAGTGGCGCCGGCCGTTCGTCGACGAGCGCGGCGAGTTGCTCCCGCGCTACGCCCCGGACCCGCTGCGCTCGTCCTTCATGGTCGATGAGGCTGACGACGGCAGCGAGGGGCTGCCCGGCGCGATCGCCGTGCCCAAGGGACCGGTCGCGGCCTGGTAGGTCGAGTGGATCGAGAGTTGGGGCCGCCCCGGTCTACCTGAGCGTCCTGACCAGCTCATCCAATCCCTGCGCCATCGTCACGCGCGGCGCGTAACCGAGGTCACGCCGTGCTGCATCGATGCGAAACCAGTGATCCTTCGCCAGTTCGGAGGCGACAAAACGCGTCATCGGCGGCTCGCCGCGCAGGCGCAAGGTCGACCAGAGAGCCTCACACACCGCACCAATGCGCCGGGCATTCGCGAGGCTGATTCGGCGCGTCACGGGCGGCACGTCGAGACGACCGAGCAGGTCGTTGATCCAATCCCATAGTACGACCGGCTCGCCGTTGGTGATGAAGTAGGCGCATCCTCCCGCGGGACACGCGGGGGCCGCGAGCGCGCGCTCGGCGTCGAGGTGCGCGTCGACCACGTTCTCGACGTGCGTGAGGTCGACCACGTTCTTCCCCGCGCCGACGATGCGCAGTCGTCCGGCGCGAGCGCGTGCGACGACGCGCGGGATGAGGTTCTGGTCGCCCACGCCCCAGATCAGATGCGGGCGCAGCGCACAGGTCGCGAGGCGTCCGGGCTCGTGCGCGGCGAGGATGAGGCGCTCGGCCTCGGCCTTGGTGCGCGGGTAGTCCGCGGGAAAATCCGTGCCGCGCGGCTGCGCTTCGTCCACGCCGGCGAGATCGGCGTCGCAGAAGACCACGCTCGGTGAGCTCGTGAAGACCAATCGCGCCACGCCGTGCGTGCGGCAGCCGGCGACGATGGCCTGCGCACCCCCGATGTTTGTCCGCTCGAATGCGACGCGTGGTCCCCACACGCCGACACGCGCGGCCGCGTGGAACACGGTCCCGACTCCGCGACACGCGGCGTCCATGGCCGCGGGATCGGCGATGTCGGCGCGCATGGTCTCGGCGCCGAGCGCCGCGAGTTCGGACAGCGGTGAACGCGCCACCGCGCGCACGCGGCGTCCGGCGCCGAGCAGCCGCCGGGCAAGACGGCCGCCGACGAAGCCGCTCGCACCCGTCACGAGCGTCACCGTGTCTGTCGCGAGGGGGCTGGGAGCGTTCATGGCACTTCGACGGGCGCGCGATTCGCGAACAGGCGCGTCAGCGTGAGCCGGTGGATCTTGGCGTTGTGGCGCACGTCGACGGGAAATCGTTTGTGGAAAAAGAAGCGGCGGATCTCGCGGGTCGTCTCGCCCGCGCGTCCGAGGGCGCGCAGCTCGGCGGCAAACGCGGCCCGCGCGGCCGCGCCGCGCGGCCACGCGCCGGGCGTGGGCTCGATGATGAGCGCCGGCTCCTGGCGACCGCGCGGGCCGAGCCCGATGAGCGCGGTGCGGGCGACGCGCGGGTGTTGGTTGAACACCGGCTCGCAGCGGTCGGTGAAGCACGGGCCCGTCGCCGTCTCGACGCGCTCCGCCTTGCGGCCGCAGAACCAGAGGCGTCCGTCGGCATCGAGGTAGCCGGTGTCGCCCATGCGATGCCAGGCGAGCGGTGTATCCGGAATCTTGGCCGCCGCCGTGGCGTCGGGCAGCAGGTCGTAGGTCAACGTCACCGAGGCGCTGCGCACGATGATCTCGCCGATCTCGCCTCGCGGAAGCTCGCGCGCCGCGGCCATCGAGCTGATCGGCTCGTCGGTGATCGCGATGATGCGGACCTCCACGCCCGGGATCGGACGCCCGACGCAGGTGCCGTGACCGCGTGCGGTGAGCGGCGCGGCAAACTCCAGCACCTCGCGGTCGCTGATCGTGCTCAGCGGCAGCGCCTCGGTCGCACCGTAGGGCGAGTGCATCGCCGCCCGCGGCGCGATTTTCCGAAAATCCGCCATGAGTGCCGGCGGCACGGGCGCGCCGGCGCTGAGCACGCGACGCAGGCCGGGCAGTGTGATGCGTTCGTGGAGACAGTGGTCGGTGATCTTCCGCCAGAGCACCGGCGAGCCAAAGCTGTTGGTCACCCCGCACTGGCGGATCGCCTGCACGATTTTCGCCGGGTCGACCGCGGCCGGCCGGCTCGGGTTCATCTCCGGCACGACCGTGGTCATGCCGAGCGCGGGATTGAAGAGTGCGAACACCGGCAGCATCGGCAGGTCGACCTCGCCCGGCTGGATCCCGTAGGCGTCGCGAATCAGGCGCACCTGCGCCTCAAACATCCCGTGCGCGTAGCACACGCCCTTGGGTGCGCCGGTCGAGCCGGACGTGAAGAGCACGGCGGCCAGTTCGTCGGCGCGT
>JACSRI010000153.1 GCA_014879845.1 Opitutaceae bacterium | reverse complement strand
GCTCGGCGGGCTTGGGCTCGAGATTCGGGAGCTTGATCGGCACGGGCGTGCCGACGAGCACGGGCGGCGGCAGCTCGGTCTTGAGCGGCACCTTGTCGGCGGCAAACACCGCGGGCACCGCGGCGGCGAGAAGTGAAAGCGTGATGAGATGTTTCATGTGTAGAAGGGAGGAACCGCTGATCTGCGCTGATGTTCGCTGATGATGGGCTATCATTCTCTCCTAGTCAGCGGCGATCAGCCTGAATCAGCGGTTTCAAAGAGTCTGGCTCAGACCTCGAACTCCTCGGGTTTGATCTGGAGGATCTGGCGGGCCTCGAGGGCCTCGTTGGCTTTGTGGATGATGTATTCGCTGCGGTAGGCTTCGTCGGCCGGGCAGTTGAGCGTGGCGGTGCCGCGGATGGCGTTGAAGAAGTTCTCGAGATGCGGCTGGTGGATCGCCTTCGCGAAGGTCACCGGGATGTCGTAGCTCTGCAGCGGGGCGGTCTCGCGTACGTCGACGGCTGTCTCGCTCGGCGCCGCCACCGGCGCGGGCTGCGCGCGCAGGTAGTTCTTTCCCACCCACGGGCTCCAGTCGGGCGCGGAGGCCTCGCGGTAGAGCACGCACAGGCGCGGATTTTCCGACATCTTGAGTGAACCCTGGTCGCCCATGAAGTACTCGAAGTAGCCGCCGCCCGCGCTCGTTGTCGTCTGCACCTGGTAGAACGCGCGCACCGTGCCGCCCTCGGGCATGGGAAACTCGTAGATGACCATCGCGTTGTCCACGCACTCGCGACCCTTGTAGTAGTCGACGCCGCCGCTCGCCATCACGGTGGTCGGGTGCACGCCAAGGAACCACGGGAAGATGTCGATCTGGTGGGCGCCGAGGTCGCTGAGCGGTCCGCCGCCGAGCGCCTTGAACCAGCGCCAGTTTCGGAACTGGTGCATGCTCTCGAAGCCGTATTTTTTCAGCAACTCCGGCGGCATGTCCGACTTCTTCGGCCAGCCGAGGTCCGGCGAGGCGGCGCGATTCCACTGAGCCTGCGCTGCGGTGAGCTTGCCGCAGATCTTCGCCTCCTGCAGCAGTCGGGTGAGGGCGAAGCGATAGCGCGGGTTGCTCCGGCGCTGGTGGCCGATCTGGAGCAACTTCCCGGTTTCGCGCATGGTCGCGACCATCGAGCGCGCGCCTTCGATGGTGTTGCTCATCATCTTCTCGCAGTAGACGTGCAGCCCGGCGCGCAGGCACTGGTTGGTGACGGGCGCGTGCCAGAAGTCGGGAGTGGCGACGATCGCGGCGTCGAGGTCCTTCTCGGCGGCGAGCATCTCGTCGGCCGACTCGTAGGTGTTGACCGTGATGCCGGTGCGCGAGAGCAGGTTCTTCGTGTAGTTGCGCGTGTAGGGCCAGATGTCGACGATTGCGACGAGCTCGATGTTGCCGATCTTCTGCAGGGCATCGAGCAGCACGCGACCCTGGGCCCCGAGGCCGATGAGCGCGTAGCGGATCTTGCGCGCGGCGCCGGCGGCCGCGGGTGTCGCCGCGGGCGCGGGCGTGGTCTGGGCGCGCGCGGCGGGCACGGCGGCGAGCGCGAGACCGGCGCCGCCGAAGGCGGCGCGAACGAAGTCCCGCCGCGTGAGCGACGAAGCATCCTTGGTGTGGGGCGTGGCGTCCTCGCCGAGCCGCGGCTCACCCGGAGGGTTCACTCGACCAGGGAGTGCGGTTACCATTTCTTCCATAGCGCGAAGCGGTTGTGGGCGCAGAGGCAGAGCGCACCGGCGACGATAAGGGTGTGGATGCCGAGCCAGGCCACGCCGTCATTCTGGTTGATGAGCATGAGGCCGAACATCAGCCCGGTGTAGAGCAGGCCCTGCACGAACAGGCTCGTGCGCGTGGCCACGCCGAGGAGGGTGGTGAGACCGAGGATGAGCAGCGCCGGCCCGAGGCAGGCGGAGAAGATCGAGAGCGCCCAGTCCGGCAGGAGCGGCTCGTTGGCGAACTTCGTGACGAGCGCGGGCGGCAGCGCCTTGTAGTGTGAGAGGCCGTAGACCTTCTGCGTCACCTCGACCATCGCACCGCTCGGGTCCTCCATCCCGGTGACGGGATCGATGAGGGGCTTCTGGATACGAAGCGTCTCGGTATATTTCTCGAGGCCGGTGCCGAAGGCGCGGACACCGAGCCAGAGGCGCAGGGTCAGGAAGGCGAGGGTTTCGCCGGAGAGGAGTTTCGAGTTTTCGGACATGGATGGAAAGGGACGAGAGGCGATGGGCGGCCTGAGGGGTTCCGGGATGTGTTGGAGGGCCGGGCTCCTGCCCGGCCGCGCGTCTCGAACGCGGTCGCGGCCCGGCTGGAGCCAGGCCCTCCATGTGTGTGGACTAGAGTTTCTCGATCAGGATGTTTCGGAAAGAGACCGGGTTGCCGTGGTACTGCAGGCCGATGCGGCCCTCGCGCGCCATGTCGCGGTAGGCCTTGGCGAACTTGTTCGGCGTGTCGTCGGGATTCTTCCCGGCCGTGGTCCACTCGTTGAGGTTGGTGTCGATGATCTTCTCGCCGTCGAGATGCACGACGATCTTCGCGCCCTGGGCGATGATGACGAACTGGTGCCAGGTGCCGGGCTCGATCGGCTTTTGCCGGCCGGGGGCGAGCACGTCGAAGAGCGAGCCGACGACGTGGCGGGGATTCTCGGCGTCGCCCTGGAGGATCTGCACCTCGATGGCGTTGTGCAGCCAGTTCACGGTGTCGCTGCAGCGCAGGAACACGCCGGAGTTGCCGGCGGACTCGACCTTGAACTCGAGTGAGAGCGCGAAGTCACCGTAGTTCTCCTTGGTCCAGAGATCACCGCCGCCCTTGGCGACGAGCACGTCGCCCTCCCAGGCCCACGAGCCCTCGGCGAACTCGGCGTTGGAGAGGTCGGGCTTGAGCAACGGCTGCGGCAACGGCCACTTGCCGGCGGCGCTGGACCAGCGGTCGCGCCAGAGGTTGTCGATTTCCTGCGTGTAGCCGGGCGGCATGACCTTGCCGGCGATGAGGTCGGCGATGGGCGCACGCAGGGCGGCGCGGAACCAGGCGATGCAGCGGGCGACGTCGGCCTCGAGGTTGGGGGTGTTGTGCTCGTACTCGATAAACACATACCCCTTGAACTTCTGGCGGCGCAGCTCGGCGACCTGGCCGGCGGCGTCGCCGATGCCCGTGCCCCAGGGCATGTCGTGCGCGACCTTGGCGGGCTCGCTGATATCCTTGAAATGCAGCTCGATCAGCCGGCCCTCGGCCATCTTCAGGCAGGCGACCGGGTCGCGGGCGTCGCGGGTCCAATGGCCGGTGTCGGCACAGAGGCCGAAATGCGGGCCGAAGGATTTGACTGCGGCGAGGGCGACGGCCGGGTCGGCGTAGCGCGACGGGGCGGGGTGATCGTGCAGGGCGATGCGGATGCCCGTGCCCTTGACCACCTTGTCGATCATCGGGAGCTGCTCCTGCTCGGGCTCGGTCGCGATGGTGCGGATACCCATGTCCTTGGCGAAGGCCACGAGCTTCTTCCATCCGGCCTCGTCGGCCGCGCCAGTCACGCCGATGCTGACGAGTTCCAGGCCGCGGTCCTTGACCCAGCCCTTGATCGTCTTGCGCTGATCGGGTGTGAGATCGGGGCCGATAACGCCGGTGAGCCCTCCGCCGATCGCCTGGCCGGCGTAGATCTGGATGTTTTTCACGCCCAGATTGGCGGCCTTGTCGAGCGTCTCGAGGAAAGTGAAGCTGCGGAACGTCCAACACTGCAGGCCGAGCTCGATGCCGGCCGGCCCGGCGCCGGCTTTGTCGGCGGCGCGGGCGGTTGGGGTGAGCGTAAGTGCCGTCGCGAGGGCGAGAAGTCCGAGGCGGCGGAGTGAGAGATGAAACGTGGCCATGGCGGGGAGTTTCTCAGAAGAGGCGGTAGGATTTGCGGATGAGGCGGTCGGCTTCGGGCAGGCCGGCGGCGCGGCCCGCGGCATAATCCCACTCGATGGGCTTCTTCAGGCGGAGGGCGAGATTGCTGAGGAGGTTCAACTCGGTGAGGTCCGACGCGTGGTCGGGCCAGTTCGAACCGGGCACCGGGCCGCCCTTGATGCCAGCGATCCACTCGAGGTGCGGGTTGCCCTTCGGCACGCGCGGGTAAACCTTGGGCGGGCGCTTGAAGTCGTTCATCTTGCCCGCCGGCAGGAGGCGGGGCGACTCGCAGTAGTCGGTCGGCGAGAAGATCACGCCCTGGTCGCCGCGCACCAGCACGCCGCCGCGCGGCATCTCCTGGTCGGCATCCAACTCGGGAATACGCTCGGGCTTCTGCGTGCCCTCGTACCACGTGAGCGTGAGCGGCGGCAGCGGGCCGCGCGCCGGGAACTCGAAACGCACGACCGCGCCGGCCGGTCCGGTGATGGCGGAGCCGCCGTCGACCTTGAGCGCGGTCACCTTCATGTTGCCGCGCAGGTTGAGCGCCCAGAAGGGCGCGTCGAGCAGGTGGCAGCCCATGTCGCCCATCGCGCCGGTGCCGTAGTCCCACATGCCGCGCCAGTTGAACGGCACGAGGTTCGGGCGAAACGCGCGATAAGGCGCGACACCGAGCCAGAGATTCCAGTCGAGCGTGGCGGGCGGAAGCGCGTTCGTGTTGTCCGGCCAGGCGATGTTCTGCGGCCAGACCGGGCGGTTGGTCCAGACCGTGACCTCGGTGACCTTGCCGATCACGCCAGCCTCGATCCACTCGCGCATCAGGCGCGTGCCTTCATTGGCGTGGCCCTGGTTGCCCATCTGCGTCACCACGCCGGCCTTGGCTGCGGCGGCCTTGAGCGCGCGAGCTTCGCCGATGGTGTGGGTGAGCGGTTTCTGCAGGTAGACGTGCTTGCCGCGCTCGATCGCCATCATCGCGATCGGGAAATGCATGTGGTCGGGCGTCGCGATGGTGACCGCGTCGAACTTGTCGCCGAGCTCGTCGAACATGCGGCGGAAATCCCGGTAGCGCGGCACATTCGGGAACTCGCGAAACGCCTCCGCGCCGCGCGCGAAATCCACGTCGCACAAGCCGACGATCTCCTCCTCGGCCACGCCGTGGAGATCGCTGTAGCCCTTGCCGCCTAGGCCGACGGCGCACACGCGCACGCGGCGGCCGGAGACGATATTCCTAAAGGGCGAATCAGGCCGCGGCTGACCGCGGAGAATGTTCGGCACGGCGAAGAGCGACGAGCCGGCGACGAGGGCGGAGGTTTTGAGGAAGTCGCGACGGGAGGGCATGGGGTGAAGGATTTGAGCTAGGAAATCTGAGATTTCAGATTTCGCGAAGATCAGGACCCGCTCAGGGGCGGGAGGGCTTTGAGTTCGGCGATGAGTTTCTCGGTTTCGTCGCCGCCGAAGTATTTGCCGAGCGCGGCGATGGCGGCGTCGCGGTCCTGCTGGTGGAGCGCGGCGCGACCGGCACGGCCGTAGGCGCGCATGGTCTCGGTCCATCGATCGGTGCGAAGGGCGAGCGTATCGATGTAGCCGCGCAGGGCGAGCGTGCGCGCGGTCGTGTCGGCATCGTTTTCGGCGACGTCGATCAGGAGGTCGAAAGAGATCTGGTTGCGGGCGGCGGCGAGCACGCGGATGACTTCCTTGCGGCGGTCGGTGTCGGCATCGGCCAGCAACTCGCGCACGACGGCGGTCGATTCCGGGGTGTCGAAGCCCACGATCGCGTGGATGAATGCGGGGCGCTCGGCGGCCGATGCGGCCTCCAGTTCCTTGCGCAGCAGCGCCACGGTCTCGGGGACATCGTTGCGCCCGCGCACGGCGGCGCGCAGCGCCTCCTGCCAGTGGCGGCGGTCGGCAGGCTGGAGCTGGTTGCGAAGCGAGAGCACGAGCGGCAGATCCTCGCCGCGGGCGAGGGCGGCCAACCCGCTGAAGCCCGCGGCGCGCGGCGCCTTGTCGCTGCCCGAAGCGGCGGCGACCATGAGCGGCATGGCCTCGCGATCGAGGCGGTCGCCGAGGATGAGCAACAACGCGGCGTGCACCTCGGGCGCGGCTCCGGCGACGGCGGCGCGCAGGCGCGGCTCGAGTCCCTGGGCCTGGAAACGCTCGAGGGCGGCCGAAGCCGCGGGCCGGTCGGCCGCGGTGGCGAGCGCGCCGACGAGCGTCATCGCGTCGTCGAGCGATCCGCAGGTGGCGAGCGCGGCAAAGCCGGCGTGGCGCACGGCAGCCGTGGTGGAGGCGAGCGCGGTGCGCCCGAGCGGCGCGAGCCGCGCGTCCCCGATCTGATCGGCGTGGGTGAGCAGCGTGAGCTGCATGGACTCCGGCAGGCTCGCGAGTGCGCCGGCGAGCGAGGCGAGATGTTTGTCGGCGTCGGGCGCGCGCAGGGCGGCCAGCACCCAGGCGCGCGAGAGGCGCGGTCCGATATAGGCGTCGGCCAGCAGCGGCTGCGTGGCAGGCAGAGCGGTGACGGGTTCGAGGCGTATCCGGGTCTCGCTGACAGCGACGCGCTGGGGCGGCGTGAGCGACGGGCGCGCGGCGAGGTCGCGCAGGAGCGAGATCGCCGCCCCGGTGTTCCCGTCGCCTTCGAGAGCGCGGGCGGCGTGGATGAGGGCCCAATCCAGGTCGCCAGCCAGCGCTGCCGGGGCCTTGAACTTGGTCAAGGAGGTGATCGCCTCCTTCGAGCCGATGCGGCTGAGGGCATTGAGCGCGATCGCCACCTCGCGCGGATCGGACGACTTGAGCAGACCGGCGATCGGCTTGGCGGCCTGGGCGACGCGACGCTCTCCGAGGACGGCTGCGGCTGATCCGCGGTTGGCCGCCGGCGCGGTTTTCAGCAGGTCGATGAGTGCGGCCTCGGCCTTGGCGCCGGGGATGCGGCCGAGGGCGCGGATGGCGCGGTCGGCGCTCGCGGGTTGGCGTGCCCAGGCGGCGAGCGCGGGCACGGCCGCGTCGTCACCGACATCGCCGAGCCAATCGGAAACGGCGGCGACCGCCGCGGGCGTGAGATCCTTGCGGGCGGCGAGCCCGAGCAGGGCCTTGCGCTGTGCGGCGCGGGCGGCCGGCGACGGGTCGCGCAGGGCGGCGCTCACGCGGTGCAACGGCGCGCGGTCCCGGTCGTCGGTGAACGTTGCGACGGCGTCGAGGTTGGCCGGCGTGAATGCCTGTGCCGCGTCGGCGCGGGCGGAGCCGAGATCGAGGAGCGTCTGCGGGAGCGCAGGCGCCAGGGCCGGTGCGGGCACGGGCGAGAGCGTGGTACTCGGGGCGGCGGGCGCGTCGAGGTCGCCGACGGCGAACTGGATGCCGTCGAGCCAGTGCTGCAGCACTTCGGGCGTCCAGAAGACGTCGGCGTTGTGCCCGAGCGAGCTGTAGAACACGCGGCCCTGGCCCTGCTTCTTCAGCCAGCCGATGGGGAAATCGCGGTCGGCGCGCACGAGCTTGTCGGCCGGGCGATCGTTTTCCGGGCGCGCCATGTCGAGGCTCATGAGCACGCGCTGGCGGTCGCGGCCGTAGGGCCCGACGATCTGGTAGATCTCATCGCGTATCCAGAAACCGCGGCCACCGAAGGCGGCGTTGAGCGGGTGGGCGGGTTCGTCGAGCTTCACCGCCACGGTGTCCTTCGAGATCCACGGGTGGCTGTGGAACACCCCGCCGATCAGCGCCTGGCCCTCGGGCCAGCCGGGAAAGTTGTCGGAGGCCGCATGGATGCCGACCACGCCGCCGCCGTTGCTGACGTAGTCGAGCAACGCGGCCCGGGCCGCGGCGTCGGCGAACTTCAGCTGCGTGGTGGAAAGGAAGAGGACCGCGTCGAAGCGCTTGAGGTTCTCCGCCGTGAACGCCGACATCTCGTGGTCGATCTCGGCCTGGTAGGCGCCGGTGCGCTCGCCCATCTGGCGAAACGCGTGGAGCCCGACCGGGATCGAGTCGTGATAAAACCCCTCCGTGCGCGCGGTCACGAGCACGCGGCGCGGCTTCTTGGGGGCGACACGGGGTTTGGCCGGCACGGCGGCGTCGACGAGCGCGGCCTGGTCGGCCGGCGCCGGCGGGATGGCGCGATTGGGCGCGGGAGCGTCGGCCAGTGCGAGCGGCGCGGTGGCGGCGGTGAGCGCGCCGGCGGCGAGGACGGAGCGGAAGTGACGGAAAAGGACGCGGGACATGGTGGTGGTGGGCGCGGTCGCGGTGCGGGGTTCAGACCGGCAGGTGCCAGGGGGCGCGGTAGTTGGCCGTGAGGAAGCGCTCGGCGCCGGGCGCGCCGAGCACGCGCTGCGTCTTTGCGTCCCAGCCGAGTTCGCTGTAGCCGGAGCGCAACGCCGCGTTGGCGAGGTGCGCGGCGTTGGCCGAATGGTAGGCGTGGAGAAACTGCCCGCGGCTGACGGCGCGGCTGCGCACGCACTCGAAAAAGTTGGCGTCGTGACCGCCCTCACCGAGCGAGAAGCCCTGCGAAGGCATCGGCATCGCGCGCAACGCCGGCGAACTGTGCTCGATGCTGCCGCGGTTGGCGTAGACCCAGCCGTCGCTGCCGTCGACGCGCACGCCCATCGGAAACTCTGACGACACCTCGATCTTCTGGCCGCCCGCGTAGTGGGCGGTGAACGAGTAGTGCGTGGCCGTGTTGTAGATCGAGTTGGCGTGAAACTCCGCGCGCGCGTCGGTGATTTTCACCGGATCCTCCTCGCTCACGCCGAGCGCGACCTGCGCGATGTCATAATGATGGTTGATCCAGTCGGTGAGCTGGCCGCCGGCGAACTCGTAGCGCCAGCGCCAGTGGAAATGCACGCGCTCCTTCACGTAGGGCAGCGCCGGCGCCGGACCGAGCCACATCTCGTAGTCGAGCTCTTCGGGGACCGGCTGCGCGGCGCCGGTCACCGTGACGGGATCCTTGGGACCGCCGACGGCGGGCAAGCCGACCCGCACGCGCTCGATCTTGCCGAGCGCGCCGTTGCGCACGAGCTGCACGAGGCGCTTGAACTCGGGTTTGGAGCGCTGCCAGTTGCCCACCTGCGTGACGATGCCCGCGCGCTGGACCGCGTGGAGCATCGCCGTGCCTTCCTCGAGCGTGCGGGAGAGCGGCTTCTCGCAAAACACATCCTTGCCCGCGCGGGCCGCCATGATCGTCGGCAGCGCGTGCCAGTGGTCGGGCGTCGTGACGAAAACGACATCGATCTCCGGGTCGTTCACCACATCCCGGAAGTCGCCGCTCGTGCGAAACCCGTCGTAACTCGTCGTGCCGGCGCGCTCGGCGTAGGTCTTCTGCGCCAGCTCCAGCGCGCTCTGCAGGTGTTTCTTGTCCACGTCGCAGAGGCGGCGCAGCTGCAGCGTCGGGTCGGCGAGCACGTCGCGGAAGTGCCCCCAGCTGATGCCGCCATGGCCGATGAAGCCGACGTTCAGCCGGTTCGACGGCGCGGTGGCTCCCGCCACGGACGCGGCGCGGAGGAATTGCGGTGCACTCGCAGCCGCGAACGCGGCCGTACCGAGGGTGCGGAGAAACGAGCGACGATACATGGGATAGTGAAGGCACGGCGCCACGGGGCGGCGCGACGTGTACCGGGGAGCGACGAGTCTACCCGAAGCGTGGTTTCAGGGTCTTTGAAAATACCGACACATTTTTGGAAAAAAACGACAGAGCCGATTCCCGCACTCCGGAGAAGGGAGTAGGGCGAAGCCTCCCGCCGGGCCGCATTTTCCCTCTCACTCCGCGCCCTGTTCACGGCGATACCGGCTCGGGCTCCGGCCGTACGCGCGTTTGAATTGCGTCGTCATGTGGCTCTGGTCGTAGAAGCCGCACTCGACGGCAATGGTCGAAAGATCCTTGTCCGTGTGCACGAGCGCATGGCGCGCCGCCTGCACGCGCACGCGGTTGAGGTAGCGCAGCGGCGTGGTCTGGAACTTCTTCACAAACGTGCGCTCGAGCGAGCGTACGGACATGCCGGCTTTCTTCGCCAGATCGGCCACGCTGAGATGGCTGCGGTATTCGCGGCCGATGAGCTGGAGCACGCTCACCAGCCCGGGTCCCTGCCAGGAAGGCGCGTTGCGGTCGGAGAGGCGGGAGGTTACGCCGGCCAGACCGACGATTTTTCCCGCGCGGTCCCGCAGCGCCACCTTGTTGACCACCCACCAGTGAAACGTCAGCTCCTCGTCGGGCACGGGCTCGATGATGTCGCGCAGCGGCTCGCCGGTGCTCATGACGATCTGGTCGTCGGTCACGTATTTCTCCGCGACGTCTCGCGGGAAGAAGTCGAAATCCGTCCGCCCCAGCACTTCGTCGGTGGATTGCCGCCCCAGCATCGCGACGAAACCCGGGTCCACGAGGACGAATCGGCCCTCGAGGTCTTTCGCGAAATAGTTCGTGTCCGGCAGGCAACCGAACAGCTGCGTGAAATGCGCCCCCGGCTCGAGTTCGTCGAGGAACGCGAGTTGTTCGCTGCGGGACAGGCGGGACGAATCGGGCATGCGGGTGGAGCGCGAACGGTCGCCCGCATGCGAGCACGCCCGCGCCGACCGATCGAGGCGAAATCGGGCGGTCGGCTCGGTGCCACGTCGGGCGCCCGCTCGCGCGCGCCCGAGCGACTCGCGCCTGCCGCACCGGCGCCCGCGGGTGGACGATCTACCCGGGGCGCCGCGCGGCCTGCCGTTCCCAGGCAAAGAGGTACTGCTGCGCGAGCCCGGCCAGCGGGCCGAAGTGGACGCGCCCGAAATGGGCGATCTGCGCCGGTCTCCAGCCCTCCAGACCGTAGCGCTGGGCCATGACGCGTAGGATCCACACGTCGACAGGAAACGCCTCGAGCCGCCCCGCGCCGAAAAGCAGCACGCAGTCCGCGATCTTCTCGCCCACGCCCGGCAGCCCGACGAGTCGGGTCTTCGCCTCGGCGTAGGGCAGGGCCGCCGTCTCCTCCAGCCACCCCGGCCGCTCCGCCAGAAACCGCGCCACGCCGGCCACATGCCGCGCACGAAAACCCAGCAGGCACGCGCGTAGTGCCTGCTCGGACACACCCGCCAGCTCCTCCCACGTCGGCAGCGCATGCACCTCCGCGGCTCCGCCCGGCGTGCCCCCCGCCGCATCGCCCGGACCAATGTCATCCAATAGTTGACAACCCTCCCGGCCGCGGCCGCGGGCATTGTCAACTATTGGATGACAATGGCCCGGAGGGGCGAGCGGGCGTCCGTGGCGGGCGGCGAGGAGGGCGACCATCTGCTTGATCTGGACGATCTGCTTGGTGGCGGAGCAGAGGAAACAGAGCAGGGCCTCGCCGATCGGCTGGCGCAGGATGCGCAGGCCCGGGAAGGCGGCGAGGCACGTCGCCAGGTGTCCGTCGGTGCGGTGTGGCAGGGCGTCGGCGAGGGCGTGCCAGTCGAGGTCGTCGGCGAGGTGGGCGCGCAGGTCGGCGGGTGTGCCGGCGTGGAGCGTCGCCTCGAGTTCTGTCGGCGAACGTGGGCGCAGGGTCGCGGCGACCTGGCCGCTCACGCCCTGCCACGAGCCGTCCTCCGCGAGCCGCCAGCGGAAGCACTGTCCACCGTCGAGCGTCTCGGCCAGGGCGGGGCCGGCGAGCGGATGCTGAAGGTGAACCACAGAGGACACGGAGCGCACAGAGGAGATGCGGCGGAAGGAGAGTGCCAAAGTCGGGGGGGAGGCCTCTGGCCGAGCCGCGAGCACACTCTCTTCCTTGGCGCGGTTCGGCCAGAGGCCTCGCCCTACCTCATATCTCTGTGCCCTCGGTGTCCTCTGTGGTTCAACTCTGTACCGTCCACAATCCGCTCAGCCGGCGATCTTCGCCGTGGCGGTGTCGTAGAAGAAGAAGGCCTTCTCGATGTCCGTGTGGATCGAGCCGATCGTGGTCTGGAGCTTGTCGATCCATTCGTGCAGGCCGAACTCGATGATGTCCTTGATCACCGTGTAGTCGAAGTCGGCGCGCAGGCGTCCGAGCGAGCGCGAGGGCGGGTTCGAGAAGTGATGGTCGCGGTCGCGCGTGATGGCGCGGATCGCCTCCTCGGCCTGGGTGATCGCATAGCGGATGCTGCGCGGGAAGTGCTCGTCGAGGATGAGGTAGTCGATCACACGCTCGGCGTTGATCTGGCCACGTCGGTTTTTCCGGAACGCCTCGAAGGCGGAACACGAGCGCAGCACCGCGCTCCACTGGATCGCATCGAGCGTCGTGCCGACCAGCGTCACCGAGGGCAGGAGCGTGAAATATTTCACGTCGAGCAGGCGCGAGGTGTTGTCCGCGCGCTCGAGGTAGCGGCCGAGTTCGTAGAACTGCCAGGACTCGTTGCGCGGCAGCATGCTCGCGGCCACCCCGTAGAAGGTGAGGATCGATTGGCGAATGTCGGCCAGGAACTGGCCGGAACCAATGCGCTGGTAGTCCTTCACGGTCTTGCCCTGGAGGTCGAGGTAGAGCCGGTTGATCTGCTCCCAGATTTCGCCACTGATCTGGTCGCGGATGCAGCGCGCGTTCTCACGGGCGGTGTTGACGCAGGCGAGGACGGAGTTCGGGTTCTTGGGGTTGAAGAGCGTGAAGTCGACGACGGCGGCCTCGTCAAACGCCGGATAGAGCTCGCGGAAGATCTTGTCGTCACCCGAGACAAACACCATCGGCTCCCAGGCACGCGAGAGGTCGGACGCCTGCAGCTGGGCGTCGAGCACGAGCTGCGTATTGGCATCGAGGATGCGGGCGGAGTTTTCGGCGCGCTCCAGGTAGCGGGCCATCCAGTAGGTGAGATTTGCGACGCGGGAGAGCATGGTGGTGGGAGAGCTTTAGGCTTAAAGCTGGGTCACAGAATCAACTTCTCCTCCCGCTGGCTCTGCTGCGGCACGGGCTCGTCGGACAGCACCCACGTGTCCTTGGAGCCGCCGCCCTGCGACGAGTTGACCACGAGCGAGCCGCGGCGCAGCGCGACGCGCGTGAGGCCGCCGGGCATGATCTTCACCGACGAGCCGTTCAGGATGTAGGGCCGCAGGTCGACGTGGCGCGGCTCGATTTGCTGGTCGCACACTGTCGGGCAGGTGGAGAGACCGATGGTCGGCTGCGCGATGAAGTTGCGCGGGTTGGCGATGATCTTGGCGCGGAAGTCCTCGATCTGCTCCTTCGTCGAGTGCGGGCCCACGAGCATGCCGTAGCCGCCGGCCTCGTTGACGCTCTTCACGACGAGCTTTGGGAGGTTCTCGAGGATGAACTTCAGGTCACCCGGCGTGGAGGAGAGGTAGGTGTCGACGTTCGGCAGGATCGGCTCCTGGCCGAGGTAGAACCGGATCATCTCTGGCACGTAGTAGTAGGTCGCCTTGTCGTCGGCCACGCCGGTGCCGATGGGATTGCAAAGCGCGACGTTGCCTTTCCGATACACGTCGACCAGGCCGGGCACGCCGAGGAGCGAGTCCTTGCGGAAGACGGTCGGGTCGAGGAAGTCGTCGTCGATGCGGCGGTAGATGACGTGCACGGGCTGCAGCCCGCGCGTGGTGCGGAAGTAGACGCGGTCGTTCTGCACCACGAGGTCGGATCCCTCGACGATCTCCACGCCCATCTGGCGGGCGAGAAAGGAGTGCTCGAAGTAGGCGGAGTTGTAGACGCCGGGCGTGAGCACGACGACGTTCGGCTCCGGGACGTGCTCGGGCGCGAGGTGCAGCAGGGTGTTGAGCAGGTCGTAGGTGTACTGCTCGACCGGGCGAACCGAGCAGCTCGCCATCAGGTTCGGGAACACGCGCTTCATCACCTGGCGGTTTTCCAGCACGTAGGAAACACCGGAGGGCGTGCGCAGGTTGTCCTCGAGGACGTAGTACTTGCCGTCCTCGGCGCGGATGAGGTCGGTGCCGTTGATATGGACGTAGAGGTCGCGCGGCGGGCGGAAGCCGACCATCTCGCGGCGGAAGTGCTTCGAACTCTCGATCAGGTCGCGCGGGATGCGGCCCTCCTTGAGGATGCGCTGGTCGTGGTAGATGTCCTCGAGGAAGAGATTCAGCGCGGTCATGCGCTGGGTGAGGCCGCGCTCGAGGTAGTCCCACTCCGTCGACGGGATGATGCGCGGGATCAGGTCGAAGGGAAAGATGCGCTCGGTCCCGCGGTTGTCGCTGTAGACGGTGAAGGTGACGCCGCGCCAGAGGAAGGTCTGGTCGGCGAGGGCCTGTTTCTCGAGCAGCTCCTCGCGCGTCATGCGTGCGAGACGGGCGAAGACACGCTCGTAGTTTGGGCGCGGCGCGTCCGGCCCGGCGAACAACTCGTCGTAGAAGCGACCGTGGGTGTAGGCGTTGAAAAGGTCCGACATCAGGGTTTGGCCTTCGTTACGCAGGAACCGCGCCAGTGGCGGCGGCGAGTTGGCTACGGAGTCACTTCGCGGCCGGCGGTTTTTCCCACAAGAAGCTCTTCTGTTCGGCCACGACCGCGCCGGACGAGTCGACGACCTCGATCTTCCAGGCGAGCGGCTGCTGTCTGGCCTCGTAGGGCCAGTCGGCGCCGGTGATTCCAAGCTCAAGGCGGATACCGCGCTTCTTGGAGGACGGGATGGGGAACTCGAAGGTCTGCGGGCCGACGGTGTCGGGGGCGATGACGTGCAGTCGCAGGGTGTAGGTCTGGAGCCGGTAGTCGCTGGCGCGGTCCACCCGGACGGTGAAGAAGTACCCGTCCCCGGAGTCTGGCTGAGTGCGGTGCTCGGTGGAACCGCCGGTGAACTGGCGGCCGGAAATGATCTCCGCGAGCCGGATGTAGTCCTTGCCGAGACGATAGTCCGTCCAGACCCGCACGATCTCCACCGGGGCGGCGAGGGCCGCGGGTGCGGTGGTGACGACGGCGAGCGCGGCGAAAGCGAGGGCGGCGAGGTGGCGACGACGGATCATGCCGGAGGCCGACATGCTCGGCGGGCGGTGGTTCGTGTCAAAGGAGATGCGGCGGGGTGGGGATGTGTCGGATGGAAAGCTTCGCCGAGGCATCCCTTGCTGCTACCTCACCAGTCATACGACCGCCGCAGCCGCACGGTCTCGTAGAGGTTTTCCGGCAGCTCCTGCAGGAATCGACTTGGTGGGTTGCTCATCACCGGGCCGCCCTTGCCGGACTGGACGCGCGGGTGACAGAGGTAGAGTTCGTCGCGCGCGCGGGTCACCGACACGTAGAACAGGCGTCGCTCCTCCTCGATGTCGTCGTTTTCGATGGCGCGGCGCAACGGGAACTGGCCGTCGGCCAGGCCGATGACGAACACGACGTCGTACTCGAGCCCCTTGGCCTGGTGCACGGTGGTGAGGCGCACGCAGTTGCGGTCCTCCTCGACCGAGCGGTCGGCTGTCTCGGAGGTGAGCAGCGTGATCTGCGCGATGAGTTCGCCGAGGTCGTTGTATTTGGCGGCGAAACCGATCAGCGCGTTCAAGTCGTCGAGGCGCTGCATGTAGTTGGCGAACGCACCCTTGATGTAGAGGCCGTACCAGCCCTCGACGCCGAGCTTGACCACCTCGTCGGGCTGCGTGCCGCGTGCGGCCTCGCGCATGTCGCGCAGCGTGTGCGCGAGCGAGGTCCAGTCATCCTTCGCATCGGCCGGGACCTTGCCGAGGATCGGCGCGGCGAGGAGGGCGTCGATGAACTGCGTCTGTGTCTTCCTCGCGTGGTCGGCGGCGAGGTCGTAGAGCTTGCGCGCGCCCTTTTCGCCGACTTTCGGCAGGAGCACGGCCAGGCGCATGAAAGCCATCACGTCCTGCGGATTGAAGACCAGGCGCAGGTGCGCGACGATGTCCTTGATGTGCGCCTGCTCGAAGAAGCGCACGCCGCTGGTGATGACGTAGTCGATATTGGCGCGCGAGAGCTCGACTTGCACGTCGAGTGCCTGGAAGTGAGCGCGATAGAGGATGGCGACGTCCTTGAGGTCGCGGCCCTCGTCGACCAGACCCTTGAGCCGCGAGACGACAAACGTCGCCTGCTCGCGCGAGTCGAGCGCCGGCACGACGTAGGGTTTGATGTGAGACGCGCGCGCGGCGCGCAGCTCCTTCTCAAAGGCGCGTCCGGTGGCGCGCTGCTGGTGCAGCACGGCGTTGGCGAGCTCGAGGATCTCCGGGGAGCTGCGGTAGTTCGTCTCGATGCGGTAGATCTTCGTGTCGGGGTGGCGCTTCGGGAACGACATGATGTTCTCGAAGTTGGCGCCGCGCCACGAGTAGATGCACTGGGCGTCGTCGCCCACCGCCATGATGCGGTGCTCGGACGCCATGGCATCGACGATGCGGGCCTGCACGACATTCGTGTCCTGGTATTCGTCGACCAGCGTATGGCGAAAACGGCGACGGTAGTGGTCGGCCACGTCGGGCGCCTTCTCCAGCAGGTCGCCCCAGAGCACGAGCAGGTCGTCGTAGTCGACGACGTTGTGCTTGCGCTTGTCCTTCTCGTAGGCGGCGGCAAAGGCCGCGACCCGCTCGGAAAACTCCTCGTGCTGCGGGAAGTAGCGGAAGAGCGTCTCGCGAAAGGTGCTGCAGGTGTTGCGCGCGAGGCTGATCATGTTGAGCAGCACGCCGGCGCGCGGGTGGGTCTTGTCCTTGAAGAAGCCCTTGTCGACCGCGTCCACCGCATCGCGCAGGAGCGATTCGGCCTCCTCCTGGTCGAGGATAGTGAAGCCCTTTTCGAGACCGACCGTCTCGCCGTGGATGCGCAGCAGGCGGTGGCCGATGCTGTGGAACGTGCCGCCCCAGAACTGGCCGGCGTTGACGCCGGTGAGATCCTCGACGCGGCGGAGCATTTCCTTCGCCGCCTTGTTCGTGAAGGTGAGCAGCAGGATCTCGTGCGCCTTCACGCCCTGGCTGAGCAGGTAGGCGACGCGGTAGGTGAGTGTGCGCGTCTTGCCCGAACCGGCGCCGGCGAGGACGAGCATGGGGCCGGGCGGGGCGGTGACGGCGGCATACTGCTCCTCGTTGAGCTCGGCGCGAAAGTCGATCGGGGGGAAGCCGTCGGGCAGCGACGACGAGCGGTCTTTGATGACGAAATCCATGAACGAAAAAGCGGCGCGCACTCTCCGGGAGCGCGGGGGCGGATGGCAAAGAAAAGATTCGGAGGACGGATGTGAGCAGGTAGGCACGCCTCGCCGAGGTGTCCGCGACCGGCCCCGTGTCTCGGGAAGACGAACGCGGAGGCCCCGGCGAGGCCTCCCGACCGTGCACGCGGCGGGGACTCAGTTCCCCAACGCCTTGTCGAGCAACCCGCGCAGGCCCTTGCCGGCTTCCTTTTCCAGCAGCTTGCGGCCGGCGGCCTCGATCGTCTTGCGCATGAGCGGGGCGAGGATCTGCTTGGTCGCCTCGGCGGCGGTCACGCCGGCTCCGTTCCTCCCGATGTCCTTGAGCACGATGTCGGGCAGGGTGGCGCTCGATTCGCCGGCGAGTTTTTCCGAGACGACACGCACGTGGGCGTTGGTGAAGCGGAACTCCCGGATGACGAGTTTCGGCCCCTCGGTTTCGGCCGTCGGTTCGGTGGGCTGCCCTGATGTGCCCCCGGAATCCGTCGGGGTCTGGGTGAGGCGGTCGCTCAGCGTCTTGAGATTGGTCGCGCCGCCCTTCTCCTCGAGCAGCACGCGGGCGCCGTCGATCACGACGCGATCGATCACGATCTCGTCGGTCGTGACCGAAGCGATCTCGAGCTTCAGGCTGACCTCATCAAGTTCGAAGGCGTTGGCCTCGGAAAAGCCCGCGGGGTTGGCGATCGTGAGCCGGTAGAGTCCACCGGAGCCTTCGGTGAGCGCGAGCTTCACCTCGCCGAGACTCACGCGCGTGCCAAGCATCTCGCTGCCGGTCGAGGTGACGACCTTCTTGACGATGTGATTGAGGTTCGAGCCGACAGCGATCACGGCGACGACGACGAGCGTGGCGACGACGGCGCCGGCGATGAGGGCGATCTTGAGCGGCTTCTTCATGGGCGGTGGCAACGGAAATCTACCACAGAGGACACAGAGGGCACAGAGGAAATCCGGAATGAGCGTGGACGCAACGAGGTGCAGAACGCGCAAAGAGGCAGGACGTGCTTCCCGCGCCAGCTACGCCTCGTTGCGGCCCCCAAAGAACGCCTTCCTCGGCGCCCTCTGTGTCCTCAGCGTTTTTTCCGTCCGGCAAAAATCGCGAGGTGGTGCAATCCCGGCCTTCCGGATCGAACGGAACGGCATCAAGAAACAGGGCGATCGCGACTACAGCAGCACGAGGTCGTCGCGGTGGACGACCTCGAGGTGTTTCCGGCCGGGGAAGAGTTGCTTGAGCTCGTCGCTCGTCTTGCCCGCGATCTTCGCGATCTGGGTGTCGTCGAAGGCGGTGACGCCGCGGGCGAAGGGTTTTCCGTCGGGCCCGACGATGTCGACGATCTCGCCGGCGGCGAAGCTGCCGTTCGCTCCGGTCACGCCGATGGCGAGCAGGCTGCGGCCCTGGTCGCGGAGCACCGGAACGGCGCATGTATTCACGGCGATGGCACCGGTCGGGCGCTGGAAGTAGGCGAGCCAGCGCTTGCGCGCAGCCATGGGCAGGCCGCTGGGCACGAAGAATGTCCCCGGCCCGTCGCCCGCGAGCAGGCGCGTGACGATGTCGGGCTCGGCGCCGCTCGCGATGAACACGCCACAGCCGGACCGGGTCGCGAGCTTGGCCGCGGAGATCTTGGTCACCATGCCGCCGACGGCGGTGTCGCTCGTCGTCCCCCCGGCCATGGCTTCGATCTCGGGTGTGATCTTTTCCACGACGGACACGATCTGGCCGGTGCCTTTCATGTCGATGAGGCCGGGCGCGGTGGAAAGGATGAACAAGTGCTGCGCCTGCGCGAGCGAGGCGACCAGGGCGGAGAGTGTGTCGTTGTCGCCGAAGCGGATCTCCTGGATCTCGGCCGAGCTGACCGTGTCGTTTTCGTTGATCACGGGCACGGCACCGTAGTCGAGGATCTGCTCGAGGCAGGCCTTCACCCCGAGGTAACGGTCTCGCGAGCGGATGTCCTCGTGCGTGAGCAGCACCTGCGCGACGGTCACGCCGTGCGGCGCGAACGCCCGCTGCCAGGTCTGCATGAGCAGGCTCTGGCCGACGGCGGCGCAGGCCTGCTTCTTCGGCGTCTCCTTCGGGCGCTTCGCGAGCCGGAGCGCGCCGAGGCCGAGGCCGATCGCGCCGGAGGAAACCACGATCACCTGCGTACCGGCGGCGCGGAGACGCGCGATCTCGGAGGCGATCACACCGATGCGGGCCTCGTCGAGGCGACCGACGCCGGACGTGAGCACGCCCGTGCCGAGTTTGACCACGATGCGGCGTGGCGGTTTGTTCAGCGCGGGTGGGCGGGAGGCGGAGGGCATGGAAGACTCGGCCGGTCAGCGGTTGGAGCAACTTCAGTTGCGATCCCCGCGGCCGTCGACTTGGCGCTCGAATCGCAACTGAAGTTGCCCTACCGGGTGAATCGCGGACGCGCGGGCTCAGACGGCGAGCAGTTCCTTTTCCTTGGCGGCGACGTGGTCGCCGATGTCCTTGATGTGCTTGTCGGTCTGCGTCTGCACCTCCTTCTCGAGGCGCTTGGCCTCGTCCTCGGAGAGTTTGCCCTCCTTCTGGGCCTTCTTGATCTGGTCGACGATGTCGCGGCGGACATTGCGGATGGATACGCGCCCCTCCTCGGCGAGGCGATGGATCACCTTCACGAGTTCCTGCCGGCGCTCCTTGCTCAGGTCGGGCATGGGCAGGCGGATGACGCTGCCGTCGACGGCGGGATTGATGCCGATGTTGGCAAGCTGGATCGCCTTCTCGATGGGCTTGAGCAGCGACTTGTCCCAGGGCTGGACCTGGATGAGGCGCGAATCCGGGGTGGTGATCGCGGCGCACTCCTTGAGGCGCATCAAGCTGCCATAGGCCTCGACCATCACACCTTCGACCATGGAGGGCGAGGCCTTGCCGGTGTGGATCGCGGAGAACTCGTGCAGCGTGTGCTTCTCGGCGTTGTCCATGCGCGTGACGGCGTCTTTGACGATGG
>JACSRI010000111.1 GCA_014879845.1 Opitutaceae bacterium | reverse complement strand
GCTCTCCGAGCGCGCCGCGATCCTCCATCGATTCCCGCGGCGGTTTCGGAGAAACCGCCCCACCTCGCTCACCGGCTCGACTGGGCATGCGTGCGTCGTTCGTGCTCGTCACTTGGCGACCGTGAAGGCCGCGGCGAACTGCGTGGTTTCCCAGGCGATCTTGAGCAGGCCACCGTCCCCGGCGGAATTGCCCTCGACCGCGATCGTGAGCTGGTCGATCGGCGCCGCCAGGGTGTGTTTCTCGAGCGCGATGCGTGCGACGTCGCGGCTCTCGTCGACAGGAACGCCCCATTTGCCGAGCGCCGAGCTGAAGGCGAGCCGCGACACGCCCGTCTCGGACGGCACGATATAGAGCGTGTAGGCGCCGGCCGGGATCGTCACGTCGCCGAATTTCAGCGCGGCCTGGGTGAGAAGCAGCGTCGCCTCGTCGGCGCCGAGGCGGTCGGGCTTGTCCCAGGCGACCAGTCCACCCCAGATCTTGCGGACCTCGCCGCTTTTCGGATGCTTGGTGAAGGGGCGGCCGTAGGTGATCGTGATGCGCGGGCCGGTACGGCGGTCGCCGATCACCGCACCGACGGTCTCATGCGGGCTGGTGCGCACGCGGGCCGGGGCCGGCGGCTGCGACGGGTCGGGCGCGTCGGGCGGCGTGCTCTGGGCGCGCACGATGCCGGCGCCGGCGGCCACGACGAGCGCGGCGCCGGCGAGCAGGGCGAAACGAAGAGACTTCGTCATGAGGTCAGGCGGTGGATGCGGCCGTGACACGCGCTCACTTCACGCGAGCGATGAGCGCCTCGTTGAGGCGGGTGTATTCGTCCTTCAGCGACGGTGGCGCCTTGTCCAGCATCTGCAGCGACTGCTTGGCGGCGGCGAGCGCGCCGGCCTTGTCGCCCATTTTCTCCAGGATGAGACCCTTGCGATAGACCATGTAGAACGCATCGGGCTGCGCCTTCAGTCCCTCGTCCATCCAGGCGAGTGCCTTCTTCAGATCGACGTTGTGGGTGAAGTAGAACATCGCGGCCTGGAAATAGGGTTTCTTCTCCTCGCCGGAGGCCATGAGCGCCTCGATCTGCGGCACCAGCGTGGCGACGAGCGGGATCTCGATCTTCACCGAGACCCGGGTCTTCTCCCAGGCGATGTTGAGCGTGGCCGATTCGTCGCGGATGTCGTTCACGTCGATGGTGAGCGTCTCGACCAAGTCGGCGAGCTTGACCGGCGCGACCTTCACGCGGGCGACGTCCTTGGCCTGGTCGTAGCTGTAGGAGCCCCATTGGCCGGAGTCGGAGTTGAGGATGACCGTCCACTCCGTCTGGCTCGGAATCGTATGCAGGCTGTAGGTGCCGGCCGCGACGTCCTGGCCGCCGAACTTCACCGACGTGCTGAACGTAACCTTCGTCGCCTGATTGGCGCCCGTGCGCCAGACCTTGTCCCAGGCCTCGAGGCCGCCGAAGATCGTGCGCCCCTTCACGCCGGGACGCGAATACTCGATCTCGATGTCGGTGATGCCGACGCGCTGGGTGACTTTGCCCTTGGGGCTGGCATCGGGGAACTTCACGGGTGCAGCCTGCGCGAGCAGGGCCGAAGCCGGGAGGAGGAGCGAGGCGAGGAGGAGGCTGACGAGGGAACGGTTGGGTATCATGGCAATCGGTGGTGTTGGATGGCGTGGACTTCGTTGACGCTGGCCGTGTGACCGGCGTGCGATCACGCAAACGAGCAACGAACGGAGGGCGTCCGGGGTTGCAAGTGACGCCGGCAACGAAATTCGAGTTTCATCATGGTTCATCAAACTTGTCGCGAGGCGCGAAAGTGTGACGCCTCCCGCGGTTTTTTCTGCCGTTTTGGCAACGTCTTGGTGACGATCGCGCTCCCCTCCTCCGGCCGTGCATCGACTCACCGCCACCTATCTGGTCGAAACCCCGCTCGCCCTCGACAAGGCCGCCGCATCCCTCGCCGGCGAGCAGTCCTCCGGCACCTTCGTGGCCGTGCCGGGCGAGACGGATGAGCTGAAGGCGCGCTTCGCCGCGCGCGTCGAGCGGATCACCGAGCTCGAATCGACCACGACGCCCTCGCTGCCCACCGGTCGAGCAGCCGCCCCCGGCACGGTCTACCGGCGTGCGGAGATCGAAGTGTCGTGGTCGCTGGAAAACTTCGGCGCAAACCTCCCGACGCTCGTCTCGACGATCCAGGGCAACCTCTACGAGCTCGCGCAGTTCTCCGGACTGCGACTGCGCGACCTCACGCTGCCGGAAATCTACCGCTCGGCCTTTCGCGGGCCGGCGCACGGCATCGCAGGGTGCCGCCGGCTCACCGGCGTGCAGGGCCGGCCGCTCATCGGCACGATCATCAAGCCGAGCATCGGTCTCTCGCCTGCGCAGACCGCCGACCTCGTGCGCGCGTTGGCCGAGGCGGGCATCGACTTCATCAAGGACGACGAGCTCATGGCCGACCCGCCGCACTCGCCCTTCGACGCGCGCGTCGCCGCGATCATGCGTGTGATCAGCTCCCAGGCCGACCGCACCGGCAAGAAGGTGATGTATGCCTTCAACATCACCGACGAACTCGACGCGATGCAGCGCCACTACGAGACCGTCGTGTGCGCCGGCGGCACCTGCGCGATGCTCAGCCTCAACAGTGTCGGCCTCGTGGCGGCGAAAAAGATCTGCGATCTCGGCACCCTCGCCATCCACGGTCATCGCAACGGATGGGGCATGCTCAACCGGCACCCGCTGCTCGGCATGGAGTTCCCGGCCTACCAGAAACTCTGGCGCCTCGCCGGCGTCGACCAGCTCCACGTCAACGGCATCGCCAACAAGTTCTGGGAACCCGACGACTCGGTCGTGCGCTCGATCGCGTCGTGTCTCGCGCCGGAGCCGCTGCGCAAGCCGGTGCTCCCGGTCGTCTCCTCGGGCCAGTGGGGCGGCCAGGCGCCGGAGACCTTCCGCCGTACCCAGACCGTGGATCTGCTCTACATGGCGGGCGGCGGCATCATGGCGCATCCCGAGGGCCCGGCCGCCGGCGTGCGCTCGCTGCAGCGCTGGTGGGAGGCGGCCGTGGAGGGACTCACGATGGCCGAGGCGGCGGGGAAATATCCGGAACTGGCGGTGTCGGTGGCGAAATTTGGAACGTCAGGATGACGGCGCCTGGCTCCACGCTCCACCTCGCCTACTTTGGCGATGACTTCACCGGGTCGACCGATGCGCTCGAGTCGCTCGCCCGCGCGGGGCTGCGCACGATGCTGTTTCTCGATGTGCCGACGCCCGAGCGGCTGGCGGCGTTTCCCGGGCTCGAGGCTGTCGGCGTGGCCGGGCTCACCCGTGCCCTTGCGCCCACCGCGATCGAGACCGCGCTGCGGCCCGCGCTCCTAGCGATGCGCGCGCTCCGGCCGCGGCACGTGCACTACAAGGTGTGCTCCACCTTCGACTCCTCTCCGGAGATCGGCAGCATCGGCCGCGCGATCGACATCGGGGCGGAGACCTTTCGCGCACCCTTCGTGCCCGTCGTGGTCGGGGCGCCGGCTCTCGGACGGTTCTGCATTTTCGGCAATCTCTTCGCGCGCTTCGGCATCGGCAGTGCCGGCGCGATCCACCGCCTCGACCGGCATCCCTCCGTCAGCCGGCACCCCGTCACGCCGATGACCGAGGCGGACCTGCAACTCCATCTCGCCCGGCAGACGACCAGGCGCATCGGCCTCGTCGACGTGCTCGCGCTCGATCTCCCTGAAGCCGGGACACGCGCCGCACTCGAGACGGCGGTCGCCGCCGGTGCGGAGGTCGTCCTCTTCGACGTGCTCGTACCCGGGCACCTCACACGCATCGGGGAACTGCTCGATCCGCTCGGTCGCGCCGAACGACCGTTGTTTTCCGTGGGCTCCTCGGCCGTCGGCACCGCGCTCGCCTCGCAATGGTCCGGAGGCAGGGAGAGGTCTCCGGCCGAGCCACCCCGCCCCGCGCGTCCCCTGCTTGTCGTCTCCGGCAGTTGCTCGCCGGTCACGGCCGGCCAGATCGACCTCGCGCTCGCGCGCGGGTTCGCCGGCGTGTCCCTTGCCCCCGATGCGTCGAACGAGCCCGCGGCGAGCGCCGCCGCGCTCGATGCACTGCGGGCCGGAAAACACACCGTGGTGTACTCGAGCCGCAGCCCTGCGGACCAGGCGCCGGCCGCAGCCCCCGCCGCCACCCTTGGAGCCGCCCTTGGCCGGATCGC
>JACSRI010000197.1 GCA_014879845.1 Opitutaceae bacterium | reverse complement strand
ACATCTACACGCGGATCATGAACCCGACGACCGATGTCTTCGAGCAGCGCATGGCCGCGCTCGAGGGCGGCTCGGGCGCGCTCGCCCACTCGTCCGGCCAGTCCGCCATCACCGATGCGCTCCTCAATATCGCCGGCGCCGGCGATCACATCGTCTCGGTCAGCCAGCTCTACGGCGGCACCTACAACCTCTTTCACCACACGCTCAAGAAGCTCGGCATCGAGTTCACCTTCGTCGACGCGCAGGATCCCGACGCCTTCCGCCGCGCGCTCCGGCCCAACACCAAGGCCTTCTACGGCGAGGGCCTGGGCAATCCCGCGCTCAACATCTTCCCCTTCGAGGAGGTCGGCAAGATCGCCAAGGAGGCCGGCGTTCCCCTCATCATCGACAACACCTGCCTCACGCCGATGCTCAACCGCCCGTTCGAGTGGGGCACGAACATCGTGGTGCATTCGGCGACCAAATACATCGGCGGCCACGGCACGTCGATCGGCGGCGTGGTCGTCGACGGCGGCAACTTCGACTGGGGCAACGGCAAGTTCCCCGGCTTCACCCAGCCCGACCCGAGCTACCACGGCCTCGTGCACTGGGAGGCGTTCAAGGCCTTCCCGCCCGCCGGCGGCGCGAATGTCGCCTACATCCTCAAGATGCGGCTGCAGCTGCTGCGCGACATCGGCGCGTGCATCAGCCCGATGAACGCGTTCTTCATGCTCCAGGGCCTGGAGACGCTGCACCTGCGCATGGAGCGCCATTGCGCCAACGCCATGAAGGTCGCGGAGTATCTGGCGAGCCATGACAAGGTGAAGTGGGTCAACTACCCCGGCCTCAAGTCCTCGCCCAACCACGCCGCCGCGAAGAAGTATCTCACCGGCGGCTTCGGCGCGCTCATGGGTTTCGGCGTGAAGACCGGCTACGAGGGCGGCAAGCGGTTCATCAACGCGCTCAAGCTCTTCTCGCACCTCGCCAACATCGGCGACGCCAAGAGCCTCGCCATCCACCCGGCGAGCACGACGCATCAGCAGCTCTCCGCCGACGAGCAGGCGGCCAGCGGCGTATCCGCCGATTACGTGCGCCTGTCCATCGGCATCGAGGACGCCGATGACCTCATCGCCGACCTCGAGCAGGCGCTGGCCAAGGCCTGAGCTATTCCGAAAGGTAGGGCGAGGCCTCCGGCCGAGCCGCGAGATTCTGGTGCGTAGCGTTGCGGCTCGGCCGGAGGCCTCGCCCTACCCCAGATACCCACCAAACTCCGCCGTCGGTATCGTCCGCTCGAGGTAGCCAAACGTCCCCGCGTCGTGCACCTCGCGCGCGGCGTCGCGCAGCGCCGTCATCGCCGCTCGATAGAGCGAGGCCGCGAGGCTGATGCGTTTCACGCCCGCCTCGGCGAGGTTGGCGACGGTGAACCCCCTGCCCGGCACGGCGGCCATGACATTGACCGGCCTGGAGACCGACGCGCACACACGTCGCACGGCCGCGAGATCGGGCAGGCCCGGCGCGAAGAGCACGTCGGCCCCGGCGCGCTCGTAGGCCTGGAGCCGCCGGATCACGTCATCCAGATCCGGCCGGCCGCGGATGAAACCCTCCGCGCGGCCGACGAGTGTGAAGGGAAATGGCAGCGCCCGCGCGGCCTGCACAGCCGCCGCGATCCGCTCGGTCGCGAGTCCGATCTCGTAGAGGGGATCCTCGGTCCGCCCGGTGGCGTCCTCGATCGAGCCGCCAACCAGTCCGGCCTCCGCGGCGAGGCGGATCGTCTCGGCCACGACCCCGGGCGCGTCGCCGAAGCCGTTTTCGAGATCGCCCGCCACCGGCAGGTCCACGGCATCGACGATGACACGGCAGTGCGCCAGCGCCTCGTCGCGCGCGAGCCGTCCATCGCGGCGACCGAGCGTCGCGGCCGCGGCCGCACTGGAGGTGGTCATGGCACGGTAGCCAAGTGAGGCCAGGACGCGCGCCGAGGCGCCGTCCCAGGGATTGGGTATGACGAACGCGCCGGGCGCCGAGTGGAGTGAGCGAAACTGCGTGGCCTTTTCGAGTTGGGTCATGGGTGGATGAACGGACACCCGCGCGCCGCCGGCAAGTATGAGCTGTGGCGGCTACGACGTGCCTGAAAAGCTCAGGCAACCCGCCCGGCCGCGTTGCGATCGGAAGCGACCCGGATACGCTTCACGCATGAGGCCGCTGCACCAGACATACCTGGCAGCGCTGATTCTGACGGCGGGGCTTGCGGGCGCCGCGCCGAAGGTGGGTTTGATCGACGTAGATGGCGCCATCGGTCCCGCGACGGTCGACTACATCACGCGCGCCACGAAGGTCTCCGGTGAGGCGGGCCACGCCTGCCTGGTCGTGCGTCTCGACACCCCGGGCGGGCTGCTCGACTCGACCAAGGAGATCGTGCAGGCGTTCTATGGATCGCGCGCGCCGGTGGTTGTCTATGTCGCCCCGTCCGGCGCCAACGCCGGCAGCGCCGGCTGCTTCATCACGCTCGCCGCCGACGTGGCCGCGATGGCGCCGGCGACGAGCATCGGCGCGGCGCACCCGGTGCAACTCGGCGGAGGCGGAGGTGACGAGAAATCGAGCGACGCCGAGACGATGAACAAGAAACTCGAAAGCCACGCCGTGAGCACGATCGAGGCGATCGCCGAGCGCCATGGGCGCAATGTCGAGTGGGCACGCTCCGCCGTCCGCGACAGCGCGTCGATCACGGCCGAGAAGGCGCTCGAGCTCCACGCCATCGACCTCATCGCGACCGACATGGCCGACCTGATACGCCAACTCGACGGCCGCACCGTGCGCGGCGCGCCGCTCGCGCTCGCCGGGGCCGAGGTGGTCGAAATCCCGATGCTCGCGCGCGAGCGTGCCTTTCAGATGCTCTGGCGACCCGAGGTGCTGCTGCTCCTCATGCTCGTCGCGATCTACGGGATCATCGGCGAGCTGAGCAATCCCGGCGCGATCCTGCCCGGCGTGGTCGGCGGCATCGCGCTGATCCTCGCGCTCTACATGGGCGCGATCCTGCCGGTCAATATCGCGGGCCTCGCCCTGATCGGGCTCGCGGTGCTGCTCTTCATCGCCGACGCGCTCGCACCGACGCATGGCGTCCTGACGATCGGCGGGGTGATCGCGTTCTTCCTCGGCGGGCTGATGCTCTTCGACGGCTCAGTGCCGGATTTTCGCGTGTCGCTCGCCATGCTCGTCCCAGCGACGGCGCTCACGGCGGCATTCTTCATGTTCGTGGTCACAGCCGGGCTGCGTGCGCAGTTGCTGCCCGTGAAGGCGGGTCGTGAATCGTTCATCGGTGTGTCCGCGCTCGCGCTCACCGACATCGCACCCGAGGCCGAGGGGCGCGTGCTCCTCGACGGCGAGGATTGGCGCGCCACGACCGACGCGCCCGTGCGCGAAGGCCAGCGCGTGCGCGTCACCGCGGTGCGCGGGCTCTCGCTCTCCGTGCACCCCGAGAGTCCATCACCATGATGCCCATGGCCACCGAGTTCACCGAGGCGGTGCACCGAGCTCACGGAGCATCACGCCACCATCGATCATCGGCTGACCAAGCGATCACCTCTCAGCTCCAACACAGAATCACGCCATATAGATCCCGAAACTCCGTGACCGCAGGATCGTTCTCCGTGGCCTCTGTGATCCCATTCTGAGTCCAAGATTCATGAACTCGCTCGAACACACCTTTCAGCTCGTTTCCTGGGTCGTGCCACTCGCGGCCCTGCTTGTCATCGTGCTGCCGGCCGCCGTGCGCATCCTGCGCGAGTACGAGCGCGCCGTCGTCTTCCGCCTCGGCAAACTCCTGCGCGCCAAGGGACCCGGCCTCGTGCTGCTCATCCCGTTCGTCGACCGCATGGTGCGTGTCGACCTGCGCGTCGTGACGATCGACGTGCAGAAGCAGGAGATGATGACGCGCGACAACGTCCCGGTGACGGTCGACGCCGTCGTTTACTTCCGCGTCATCGACTCCGAGGCGGCGATCGTGAAGGTGGAGGACTTTTTCAAGGCCACCTCGCTCATCGCGCAGACCACCTTGCGCAGTGTGATCGGCCAGGCCGAACTCGACGACCTGCTCGCCCACCGGGACAAGATCAACCGCACGCTGCAGGAAATCATCGACCGCCAGACCGATCCCTGGGGCATCAAGGTGACCGCCGTGGAGGTGAAGGACGTGGTGCTGCCCGAGAGCATGAAGCGCGCGATGGCCAAGCAGGCCGAGACCGAGCGCGAGCGCCGCGCCAAGATCATCAACGCCGAGGGCGAGTTCCAGGCCGCGACCAAGCTCGTCGAGGCCGGGCAGATGATCGCGGTGCAGCCCGTCGCGCTGCAGTTGCGTTTCCTCCAGACCGTGCGTGAGATCTCGAGCGAGCACAACACCCACACCATCGTGCCGCTGCCGATCGACCTGATCGCGCCGTTCCTGAAGAAACCGGAGGCCTCGGCCGCGCCACCCCGATAACGGCCCCTGAATCGTTCGTCGGGCCCGGTCGGCGGACTTGCGCCGGGCGGGCGGCTGCGCACTTTCGCGGCCATGTCCCCCCGCATCCTGTCGGTCGCCGTGCTCGCGGCGATGGTGGCCCTCACTGGACTGAACGCTCAAAACAACGCGGGCGCCGCCGGCCCGACTGCCGCCCAGCGCGCCGCCGTCGAAGCCGACGCCGAGCAATCCGCGCGACTCCAAGCGCGGCGCTACCAGATCTGGGCCGCCCGCCTCGACTCGGCCCTGACCGACGCCGACAAGGCCGAGCTCGAGGAAACCGCCCGCGCAGTCCGCGCCATCGAAGCCAAATACGAGGCCCGCGGCATGCTCGAACTCTCCGTCGACCTGCGCAACCGCACGCGCGAGCGCGTCGTCGCCCTGGCCGGCCCCGCGTGGAACCGGCTCCTGCTCGAGCGCTTCCCGATGCCCGAACAAGTGCGCCGCGACTACACCGACCCGCTGCGCGCCGCGGCCGCACTCGAGGTGCTCTACTACGAGTTCGCGCTCGGCCGCACGCTGCGTCCGCCGCGCACGCGCGAGATGGACGCGCGCGACGCCGCCTACCGCGCCGCCGTCGCCGAGATCGTCGCCACGCAGGCACCGGACGGCGTGGACTCACCGGCGGGACGGGCCTTTGCCGAGGGCGCAGTCCGCCTCGCCGCCAGCTCCGCCTTCAAGCGCGAGGTCCTCGGCCGCTATGTGCCGCTCTTTGCCTCGTGGGTCCGCGACGACCCGACCCCTGCCGGGCTGCCCGTGCCGCACCTCGCGGGTCTCGATGCACTGATCTTCCGCCCGGTCGGCACGTTCGCGGGCGAACCGCTCTTCCTCGGGCACGTCGCGCTGCCAGCTCTCGCCGTGCTGACCCTGCTCGGCGTCGTCGTCATCCCGCTGCGTCGCGCCCGCCGGGCCGGACGCCGGCACAATGCTAGCCGCGCTCCCGGATCCGGCACCGCTGATCGTGTGCTCGATCTGCCCGTCGAGCTCCAGGTTCTCGACCTGCCCGGCCGCATGTATCCAGAACTCACCGTCACGAGTGGCATCGTGATGGAAAAGGAGGGCTGGACGGAGACGACAACCACATACAGCTCGACCGCACCCACCCAGCACCACGGCGGCTCCACCTCGGTGAGCACGACCACGACGAAGAAGGATCGTCTCTGGGTGCGCACCACTTCCGGCGACGAGCAACCCTGGACGGTCACGGGCGACGTCTTCCAGGCACGAGCCGGCCATCCGGTCACGTGGGTCGCCGCCCGGCTGCGCCAGGATTCGCAGACCGTCTGCATGATCTTCAACCACGCGACCGGGCGTTTCTACGAAAAGCCCTGGATCACCCTCGCCCACCGCGGCGCCTTCGGCACGTTCGTGCTCGCGCTGATCTGGGTCGCCCTCTGCGGCCTGGCGGCGGCGTGGCTCGAATGGCGCCTGTTTCAGACGACCATCCTCGTCCAGGCTCCGGCCCTGCTCGCCGCGCTCGGTCTCGTCGTCTGGGTACCGCTGGCACGCGCGCTCGTGCGCCGTCCGCGTCAGCGTGCCTGGGAGACGCGTTACCGACCGCAGTTGCTCGCCTGGCTGCAACTCGTTGGCGGGGCCATTCCGCCCGCGGTGGCCGGCGTGCCGCCGCCGCTCTCGCGCGCGGACTGACCGCACGCCGCGACGACCTGCGCTGCTTTTTTGCGGAACGGCCGCGCCTGTGCTTCACTGGCGGCCATGTCATCCCCTTCCCCCATGATCGCTCGCCGATTCTCTCCTGCCTGCCTCCTTGCCCTGCTCGCCGCCCTGCCCCTCGCTGCCCAGCAGCCGCAGCCCGCCCCGGTCGACGTGCCGTGGAACGACGCCCTGCCGCCCGGCACACCGGCGCACGTCGAGCGCGCGTTGACTGAGTCGTCGCGCCACGGCGAGTTCGTCGACATCGGGCTGCACGACGGCACGAAGCTGAACGCCTGGGTCGTGTATCCTGAGCGTGCGGACAAGTCCGGCGTGGTGCTCGTGATTCACGACATCCGCGGCCTGAGCGACTGGGCGCGAGCCGTGGCCGACCAGCTCGCGCAAGACGGCTTCATCGCGATCGCACCGGACTTCCTTTCCGGCAAGGGCCCGAACGGCGGCGGCACGGCCTCGCTCGGCAAGGACGTCGGCCAGGCCATCCGCGCCCTCACGGGGGACGAAGTCGTCGCGCGCCTCGACGCCGCGCGCGACTACGGCCACACCCTGCCCGCCGCCAACGGCAAGACCGGCGTGCTCGGCTTCTGCTGGGGTGGCACGCAGAGTTTTCGCTACGCCATCGCGCAGCCTGCGCTTCGCGCGTCGGTCGTGTTCTACGGGGACGTCCCCGGCGCTACCGCCACCGCCGTACCCGAGGATCAGCTGGAGAAGATCCAGGCGCCCGTGCTGGGGCTCTACGCGGGCAACGACGCCCGCATCAACACAACGCTCCCGCCGACCATCGCCGCGATGATCAAGCTCAAGAAGGCTTACGAATTTCACACCTTCGAGGGATCGGGCCACGGATTCACCAGCCGGCAGGATGGCGCGGGCGGAGCGAACCTCAGCGCGACGCAGCACGCCTGGCCCCTGGCGCTGACGTTCCTGCGGCGGCACCTGGAGTGAGCGACTCGGCGGGCTGCGGCGGAGCGACTTTCGCCAAGCGCGGCTCCAGGCGCGCCACCACGTCTGCATAACGGATGAGCGCCTCGACGCCAGCGGGCTTGAGCGCATAGAGCGCGTGTCCGACGCGCTCGAACCACCCGTAGACATCGCTGCGCAGGATCGAGAGTGTCTTCGGCCCGGCTCCCAGTTCGCGCAGACGCTTCGGCGCCATCGCACCGAGCCGATGCAGGGCGACCGCTATGAACAGCGCCTGCTCTCGATAGACGGTGACGAGCGGACGCCGCGTGCTGCCGCCGGCATTGTCATCCCCGGTCCGCGCGGCGAGTTCCTGCAGGAGGGCACGCCGGGCCTTGATCTCGCGCCGTCGCTGCACGGGCTGCGGCTGGACGGCGACGGAGACCGACGCCGGCGCCGCCCCGAGATCGACCACAAGCAGGCCGAGCTCGAGCCGCCGCAGGAGCGGGCGCATGGCGCGCAGCCTCTCCTCCTGGGCCCGCGTCGCAGGCCGCGGCACGGCGAGGTAAACCGTGTCCGTGAGCCGCTGGCGCCGCACCGCCTGCGCGAGGAGCTCGAGCGAGAGCGCGACCTTGAGCTCCACGATGACGAGGTCCTCCCCGCGCGTCGCCGCGACGTCGCACCGATGCACCTCCGCGCGCACGGTGAATCCCTGTGCGGCGAGAAAGTCCCGCACCGGCGCATAGAGATCCGTCTCACGCAAGGAAGCGGGGCGGCGGGGCTGGGAGGATCGGCTGGATGGCGAAGGCATGTCGGCGCTCGAGGTGTGCCACGACAAGACCCCGAGTGCCCGCCGAAAGCGTAGCGCAGGCCTCCAGCTTGCGGGGTCGCGTCCGATCGGAACGCAGACTGGAAGTCCGCGCTACCGGGATGCGCCTCCGCGCCAGTCCACCGTCCGCATTCCACACTCGTCACTCGTCACGCGCCGCTCGACACTTCCCGCATGCCGTCCCGTTTTCTCCCCTCCGACTACGACCGCTCCCGGCCGGTCGGCGTGATCGCCGGCAACGGTATCTATCCGATCCTGACAGTCGCGGCCATCCGTCGTGCCGGCATCCCGGTGCGGCTGCTCGGCGTCGATGGCGACGTGCGCGCAGAGCTGGTGGAATCGTTTCCCGAGCGCGAGCGCCGCGTCATCGACGTGGGACAGATCGGGAAGATGCTCTCCTCGCTCAAGGAGTTCGGCTGCGGCTACGCCATCATGGCGGGTCAGGTCACGCCCAAGCGTCTCTTCCACGGGCTCAAGCCCGACTTCAAGGCCGCCGCCATCCTCTTCAAGCTGAAGCGCAAGAACGCCGAAACCATCTTCGGCGCCATCGGCGACGAGATCGCCGCCATCGGCGTGACCCTCCTCGACGCGCGCGCCTTCCTCGACGATCAACTTGCCGACGCGGGCTGGATGACCAAGCGCCTCGAGAAGATCGACGAGGAATACCTCGAGCACGGCATCGAGATCGCGAAGGAAATCGCGCGGCTGGACATCGGCCAGGGTGTGGTCGTGCGCAAGGGCACGGTCATCGCGGTCGAGGCGTTCGAAGGGACCGACGAGATGCTCAAGCGCGCCGGGACGTTCAAGACCGACCAAATGATCTTCGTGAAGACGGTGAAGCGCGCGCAGGACTATCGTTTCGACGTGCCGGTCTTCGGCCGCCGCACGCTGGAGTCGATGCGCGATGCGAAAATCACCACCGCCGCGCTCGAGGCCGGCAATACCATCATCCTGGAGAAGCCCGAGGTGCTCAGGCAGGCCGCCGACTGGGGTATCCAGATCCTGGGGTTCGCGCCGGCGGGTGCCCCGAGGTAGGAATCCCGCGGCCGCGGGAAGGAATCGTCGAGCGATCTCCGCCCGACGGCGAGCCTCGCGCGGAGGCCTCGCCGAGGCCTTCCTGCCTCCGTTCCGTGCGCGCGGCGCACCCGGTCAGTTCGCCGGCGTCGGCGCCGGCACGGAGTTGGCGCTGCGGGGCTTCTTCGCGGGCTTGATCGTGACGTTCTTGAACGAGATCGAGCCGGCGCCCGAGAGCACCTCGGTCTGCTCGACGCCCTCGAAGACGCAGTCCTTGAAACGGATGTTGTCGATGATCGCGCCGTCGAAGCCGGCTATGTACATCACGCGCGGGCTGGCCGATGAGGTGACTTCCGAGATCTCGACGTTGCGCACGACCGGCTTGTGCGCGCCCTTCGCGCCTTCCTCGTAGAGCAGGTCGACGGTGAGCACGGCCTCGGCCACGCGGCCGACCTTGACGCGGCGCATGAAGACATTCTCCAGCACCCCGCCGCGCACGGCGTTGTTTTTGAAGCGCAGGGCGCGGTCGAGGTCGGGGCTGTCCATGACGCAGTCCTCGACGAAGACATTGCGCACGCCGCCGGAGATCTCGCTGCCGAGCACGACGCCGCCGTGGCCGTCCTTCATCGTGCAGCGGCGCACGATCACGTTTTCCGTGGGCACGCCGACGCGGCGGCCGTCGTTGTTGCGGCCCGACTTGATCGCGATGCAGTCGTCGCCCGTGTCGAAGAGCGTGTCCTCGATGAGCACGTCCTGGCAGGACTCAGGGTCGCAACCGTCGTTGTTCGGGCCGTGGGAAACGATGGTGAGGCCGCGCACCGTGATGTTCTGCGAGAGCACCGGGTTGAGTTCCCACATGGGCGAGCGCAGGATGGTCACGCCCTCGATGAGGATGTTCCGGCAGCGGTAGGGCTGGATGAAGTTCGGGCGCAGGTAGTGGCCGGGGCCGTACACGCGCTCGTGCACGGGCACGCCGCGCTCGCCCTGGTCGAAGAGCTTGTTGCGATCGGCCACCTGCATGGTCGGGCCCTTGGCGGCGCGGGCGGCGTTCTTGTCATTCCACGCCCACCAGTTCTCGAAGGTGGCGCCGCCATCGAGCGTGCCCTTGCCGGTGACGGCGATGTTTTCCTGCTCCCACGCGTAAATGAGCGGCGAGTAGTTCATGCACTCCACGCCCTCCCAGCGCGTGAAGACGACCGGGTAGTTCTTCGCCATGCGCGAGGGCTCGGCGTCGAAGAGCAGCGTCGCGCCCTCGGAGACGTGGAGGTTGACGTTGCTGAGCAGGTGGATCGCGCCGGTCAAGAACGTGCCTTTCGGCACGACCACGCGGCCGCCGCCGGCGGCGTGGCAGGCGGCGATCGCCTTGCGGATGGCCTCGGTGCTGTCGCCCTTGCCATCGGTGGGAGCGCCAAACTGCGTGATCGGGAAATCGCGGTCCGGGAAGGTCGGCGCCTGGATGCGCGCGAGCACGGCGGGATAGGACTCCCAGCCGGTGACGATCAGGGGCTGGGGCTTGCCGAGGTTGGCGAGGAGTTTCTCCATCTCCACGCCGGTGAAGAGGAAGGGACCGACGCCCTTGAGGTCGTTCGAAATGATCGGCTCGCTGATGTAGTACTCGAACGAACCGTCACGCTTCATGCCCTTCGAGTTGGTGTAGCCCAGGCCGGCGACCTCGCAGCACTGCGTGAGGTCGATGCGGCCCTGGCCGTCCTCGCGGATGAAGTCGCGGATGATGCCTTCGTATCCTTTCCGCAACGCCGGCAGGTAGGTGTCGCGCGGGAGGTAGCCCTTGTTGATGCCCTTCGCGAGGATGTAGACAAACATCGAGGACGACGTCGCCTCGAGGTAGTTGCCCGGGCGGTCGCCCTGGTCGGTGACCTGCCACCAGAGCCCGCTCTTCGGGTCCTGGTAGCGCACGATGCCGTCGGCCACGCGCCGCAGGATCGAGACGACAAACTCGCCGTCCTCCTGCGTGGCCGGGATGAAGTCGAGGCAGTCGACCAGTGCCATGCCGTACCAGCCGATCGAGCGGCTCCAGAAGTTGGGCGAGCGCCCGGTCTCCTTGTCGGCCCAGTCCTGCGCGCGCTTCTCGTCCCAGGCGTGGTAGTGCAGGCCCTTGGCGGCGTCGTAGCTGTGCTTGTCCATCAGCTTGATCTGGCGGACGACATCCTCGAGATGCTCGGGCTTGTTGAAGGTCACGGCATACTCGGCGAGGAAGGGCGAGCCCATGTAGAGGCCGTCGAGCCACATCTGGTAGGGATAACGCTGCTTGTGCCAGAAGCCGCCGTCACTCGTGCGCGGGTGCGTGTGGAGCTGGTCCATCAGCACCTCGATGGCCTGCCGGTAGCGCTCGTCACCGGTCTTGCGATACAGGTGGTAAAGCGTGCGACCGGGCGGAATGAGGTCGATGTTGTACTCCTCCTTGCGGAAGGTGCGGATCTGGCCCTCGGGCGTGATGAAGGTCGACGCAAGCCGCTCGCCGTAGTCGAGGATGTCGGCCTGGCCGGAGGCGCTGCCCAGCGTGACGAGCGCGTAGGAGAACAGCCCGTGCGTGTACTCCCAGCGGGCGCGCGCGCCCTCCTGATAGAACATCCGGTCGCCGCGACGATCCATCTCGGAGCGCGCGAGGCGGACGGCCCACTCCATCGGGGTGGCCCCGCCCGTCTTGGGCACGGCCGCGGCGGGCTCGGCCGCGCGGGTGAGGACGGGCAGGACGGCGATCACGGACAACGCGGCAAGGGCGAGCGCCGCGCCACGGTGAAGAGAACGAGGAATCATCGGGCGTGTGTGCTTGGGGGGAGGTTTGACGGACGAAGATCAGGGAGCCGCGGCGATCGTCGCCGTGACCGGAGCCTTAAGACGCGCGGCGAAGGCGGTGAGATACGCCTCCCAGGCCGCCACATCGGCAAAATCGCCACTGCGGTCCCAGCCGGCGCCGGCGAAGTGGCGGAACGGCGCGCCGGACTTCACTTTCGCGAGGATGAGGTAGTTCTGCGCATCCTCGGCGAATCCGGCGAACTCCACCTCCGGGGGCAGCACGATGCCGCAGCCGATGGAGGAGCCGCCCTTCTCATAGGTCTGCCAGACAGAGAGAACGCGCGCTTTCTCGTCGCGCAGGACCTTCCCGACCTTGGCGTCGCCCGGCTTGGCGATGCCGACGGCCACCACGATCTCGGCGCCGCGCTGCACGTCGAAGGTGCTGACGATCGCGTCGAGGTTGCGCCCGGCATCGACGGTGAAGCGCTTGGACTCCGTGACCCAGCGCGGCCCGGCCTGCCAGGTGTCGTAGCCGAGTTCGAAGACCGCGCGGATCGGGCCGTTGGCGAGGACCTTTTGGGTCTGCCAGTTGCGCGAGACCCAGAGGCGATCGCCCTCCCAGATGCCCGTGCCGCCGCAGCCGCGCGCCGTGCCGACGCTGTAGAGATCCTGCCCTTCGCCGGTGTCGACGTGGTAGGCGTCGTGACCCTTCGTGTACCAGCGGTCGACGATCGGATACCGCACTTTCTTGCACCACACATCGATGCCACTGCTGATCATGCGCGTGCCGGGACCGGCCGCGGCCGTCGTGAGCCCCGGCCCGTAGATGCGGTGTCCGATGCGGTCGTTTTCCCAGGCAAAGTCGTCCAGCCGCTCCGGCACGTAACGCGCCGTCACGAGCGTGGGAAACGGCGGCACCGGCGTGTCCGTCGTCTCGAGCGTGAACACCGCCTCGGTCTCGCCCGCGGCGAAGTCGTGCTGGAAGACGAGATCATCGTAGAGCGCGCGGCGATCGTCGGGGTTGAAGTTGGTCACCTGCGCGGCCACGCGCGCGCCCTTCGCGTCCTTGACGTCGAGGTGGTACATGCGCACGTCGGGGACCAGCTTGCGCACCTCGGCGAACGGCACGACGACCACCTCGCCTGGCCGGGCGGCCGAGGCGTCGGGATTGCTCACGCGGATGACGGCGCGCGGCGCAGCGATCAGCGAGGAAGCGCCACAGGCGAGCACGCACAGACCCAGGACAAGAAGCGGGGTGTTTTTCATGAGGGTGAGAGGGTAAACGAAGACACGCATGGTTCAAATCCGGACACGTGTAGCAATGCGAAACATCCCGCCCGCGCGATTCTGGTCCGCGCGCCCCGGAGCTCGCGTGTCCCGAACCACCCCGACCGCCGCCGCGAGAGTCACCCGCGGCGACAAGGACGGCCCCTCGCCCCGCGCGGCCTGCCGGCTCACGGCGCCGCGCGCAGCGCGCCATCCAACCGCACCGATCCTCCCTGCGCACCAGGGAGAAACTCGGTCGCTGCCGCGCCGGCGGAGATTCTGAAACGGATATTGGTCTGCGCTCGCACGACTGCCGACGTCAGCGCCCCATCCTTCCACTCGAGGTCGACCTCGGCGCCGCCGCGCACGCGCAGGCCGGTGGCCCGGCCCGATGTCCACGACGGTGGCAGCGCCGGCAGCAGGTCGAGCTCCACGCCCTCGGCCGGGTTGGTCGCAACGGTGCGCGACTGCACCAGCATCTCGCCGATGCCGGCCGTCGCGCCGAAGTTGCCGTCGATCTGAAACGGCGGGTGCGCGTCGAAGAGGTTCGGATACGTGCTCTTCGCGAGCAGCGCCTGGAGGTGCTCGCCGGCCTGCGCGCCGTCGTGCAGGCGCGCCCAGAAGTTGATGATCCACGCCCGGCTCCAGCCCGTGCCTCCGCCGCCGTGTTTGAGCCGATCCTCGAGGGTCGCACGTGCCGCGGCCGCCAGTCCCGGCGTGCGGGCCGGCGAGATCGCGTCGCCGGGATGCAGCGCCCACAGGTGCGAGATGTGCCGGTGACCGGGCTCGGCTTCACGGTAGTCCTCGCGCCACTCGAGCAGGCGTCCGTCGGCGCCGATGGTGGGTTTGGGCAGGCGGGCGCGGACCGCCTCGGCGCGTTCGCGAAACTCGGGATCCACGCCGAGAATCTGCGCCGCCGTCGCCGTCGTGCGCAGCAACTGCTCAAGGATCTGCGAATCCATGGCCGGGCCGACGGCGAGGCGGGCGCGCTGGCCGTCGGGCAGCAGGTAGATGTTCTCCGGCGAGGTGCTCGGGCCGGTCACGAGCCGCCCGGTGCCGTCATCGAAGAGGTAGGTGAAGAAAAACTCGGAGGCCTCCTTCATCACCGGATAGGCGCGGCGGAGGAAGTCCCGGTTGGACGGATCGTAGAGGTAATGCTCCCACAGGTGGGTGGAGAGCCACGCCGCGCCCATCGGCCAGAAGGTCGAGGGCAGGTGCAGCCCCTGCGGCGCGGTGTCGCCCCAGAGGTCGGTGTTGTGGTGCGCGACGAATCCACCGGCCCCATACATGGCGCGCGCGGTGCGCCGGCCCGGTTCGCGCATGCGCTCGAGCAGCACGAAGAGCGGCTCGTGCAGCTCGGCGAGGTTGCACGGCTCGGCCGGCCAGTAGTTCATCTGCGCGTTGATGTTGATCGTGTATTTGCTGTCCCAGGGCGGGAGCCAGCGGTTGTTCCAGATGCCCTGGAGGTTGGCGGCCTGCGTGCCCGGCCGGCTGCTGGCGATGAGCAGGTAGCGGCCGAACTGGTAGTAGAGCGCGATCAGTCCCGGATCGAAGGCGCCGTCAGCCACGCGCCGGACCCGCTCGTCCGTCGGGAGTTCAGCCGGGGAGTCCCCGCCGAGCACGAACGTCGCGCGATCGAAGAGCCGGCGGTAGTCGTCGAGGTGGCGCGCGGTCAGGACGTCCGCGTGCAACGCACCCGCCCGGTCGAGGGTCTGCCGCAGCACGGTATCCGGATCCTTGTGATAGAAGCTGGTTGCTCCGGCCAGGAGGAGCACGGCCTCGTTGGCGTTCTCGATGGTGATGTTGTCCCCCACCACGCTGACCGTGCCGCCGCTCGCGCGCGCGCGCAGGCCGCCGCGAAAACGCACGCCGCCCTCGCCACAGCTGCCCGCGATGATCACGCCGCGGTCGCCGTCCTTCACGACGGTGTCGAGGTAGTGCGAGTAGCGCCCGCCCATGTCGCCGAGCCGCCGCAGGCGCGCGGTGAGCGAGACGGCGTTTTTCGCGTCGGCCCGGATGCGCACGACGATCACCTGGTCGGCCGCGCTGGAGAAATACTCGCGCGTGTAGGTCACGCCCTCGACGGTGTAGCGCGTGGTCGCGACGGCGCGCGCGAGGTCGAGTTCGCGCCGGTAGTCGGTCGCCTGCGCCCCGTGGCGCATGTCGAAGGTGAGGTCGGCGAACGGCTCGTAGTGGCGCTGGTTCTCCGGCATACCGGCAAACGCCGCGAGCGCGAGGCTCTCGGCCTCGGCCTGCCTGCCCGCAAGCAGCAGCTCACGGATGCGCGGCAGGTTTTTCAGGGCGTCGGGATTGTTGCGATCGCGCGGCCCGCCGTACCAGACGGAGTCCTCGTTGAGCTGCAGGTGCTCGGTCTTGACGCCGCCGAAGACCATCGCGCCGAGACGGCCGTTGCCGATCGGCAGGGCCTGGTTCCAATCCTCCGCGCCCTTGGCGTCGACGGCCGGTTGACGGTACCACAGCGTCAACTCCCCGGCCGCCGAGGCGGGCCACGCAAGACACAGGAAGACGACGATGGACAGGACGCGAGGGATGGGTGTCGGCATGATCAAGGGTTGGCGCCATCTTCGCGCGCGCCGCACGGAGGACAAGGAGAACGCTCGTCACCGAAGACGCCGCGTGGCGACACGTCGTTTCGCCTCAATTCGCTCGCGTGGAAGACCGGCCTCCGGCCTGACCGCCGCGCCTCCCCCTGGAGGGACAGCCTCAATCCTCAGGCATCGGCGTGAGCGTCACCGGCCCGAGCAGACCTGACTCCCGCGGTTCCCACGCGGCTGCGCTGAACAAGCCGTCGGGCCCGCGGTTCTCCCGGCGCCAAGGCGGCATGTTGACGTTGTAGAACTTTTTCCACGGCACGCCACGGCGGTCGAGGTCGGCGATGCGGTTGGCTCCGAGGTTGACGACCTCGATCACGAGCGTGTTGCGCTCGGCCAGCTCCGCGGCCGGCACGATGAGGCGATACGGCGCATCGAACAGGACACCGAGGTCACGACCATTGAGCACGACGCGAGCGCTCACCGCCACGCGACCGAGGTCGAGGGCATAAGCCGCCGCCCCACCCTCCGGACGCGCAAACTCCCGCACATAACGCGCGGTCCCGGAAAACGCCCGCACCCCCGCGCCGCCCGTCTCCGTCCACGACCGCAGCGTCGCGAGTTCGACCGCCGCGGGCAGTTCCGGCCCGCCCGCGGTGAAGCTGAGCGACCACGGTCCGGCGAGCTCGCGCGCACTGCCGGCCGGCCTCCAGTACACCCAGGGTGCTCCGGAACGCACGTCGGCGAATCCACGCACGAGGATCGATGCGCCGGGTTCGAGCTGCAGGCGCACGTCGGTGGCGCCATCGACGGTCGAGCGCAGCTGCGCCAGGCCCGCCGCACCGGTCATCGGGTCAAACAGGGCCGCGCTGGCCGGCCGCGCCCCCAGCGGTATCCAGTCGTCGATACGCGCCCCGCTCAGGTTGACGATGAAATAGACGACGTCCGACCCGTCGCGCCGACGCACGAAGCGGAGCCCGCGATCGACCATCGGCTCGCGCACGACCTGCGGCAGCGCGCCCAGCGCCTGCCGCACGTTGGCCGCGATCCGCACACCACTTGCCGGCGCGCGCACCTCGACCAGCTGGCGAAACGCCGCCTGCCGCTTCGCGAGGTCGGCCCCGCCGGCGACACCGCGCGGATAGGCATCCTCGAAGACCACCTTGGCCCCGGCATCGGCCAGGTCGAGCAGGCGGACCATCGTCTCCAGCGGCATCACCTGGGTTTTCGGCACGACCAGTGCCGCGTAGGTCGACTCACCCGCGACGAGCATCCCGCGCTCGACGCGCACGTCCCGCAACAGTCGGTCCGTGACGTAATCGAAGCCATAACCCGCCTGCAGCAGCTGCTCGCCCACGGCGCGCGCCGTGACACCGTCCCGCACGCCGCCGTGGAAGTGCGGCATCACCCCGGTGCCGCGTTGCGACCATCGGTCATGGATATTGTAATACAGCAGCACACCCTCGTCCGGCCGCCCGCGCTGCAGGAACGACTGTGCGCGCGTGACATAGGCGTTGAGCGCCGGGAAATGCGCCCAGAGCGGGTTCGACGGATCGAACTCCACCGCCGCGTAGAAGTGAAACCCCGGCCACGGATCCGCGGGCGGCGAGTAGACAGTGCCGTGGTAGCAGATGTGGTTGATGCCCCCGAGGAAGAAGCCGTCGACCGCCCGCCGCGCGTCGCCGAGCGAGGAGAGCCAGTGCTCGTCGAGCCAGGTCAGCGCCTCGGCCGAGGCCAGCCGTTTGCCCGTGAGGTGCGCCGCGGAGGACGCGGTCTTGAACTGGACGACGTCGGGTCCCTCGGTCTCCGGAATGTCGCTCGCCGCGTAGAGGTCGATGATGTTGGCCGGCGAGCCATGGGCCTGGTTGCGCATGATCCGCCCCTGGGCCGCCGCCCAGGCATGCCAGGGCTTGGTGAACTCCTCGAGCAGCAGGTCCGAGATGGTCTCACGGTAATCGCACACCAACCGGTCCCCGGCGTCGCCGGAGTTTGGATCAAGCAACAGCGGCAACTGCTGACGCAGGTCGTAGCCGCGGCGTTTCTGGAACTCGTCGAAGAAGGCCGCGGTGAAGTTCGATTCGCCGCTCGCGTCGTCGACCTCATAGGAGTCGTTGAACCAGCCGCGAAATCCCTCCATCCGCCGGCCCTTCAGCGCGGCGTCAAACGGCGCGAGGTAGCGCGCGAGCGCGGCCGAGGAGAAGTGGTCGATCGCCATGCCCTCGCCGCCCGGACCGGCGCGCTCGACCATCTTGCCGTGGAAACCGCCGAAGATGGCGTGCAGCGTCCAGGCGTCGCCGCCGGCCGGCGCCGTCCAGTCGAGCATGCCGTCCGAGCCAACGCGTGCGGTCAGGTCGACGCCCTCACCCGCCGCATTGCGCGGGAAGGCCATGAGCGTGTGCAACGGCAGCGCACGCGGGAAACGCACCTGGTCGATGGCGAGGTCCTGGAGGTTCTCGTTGGCCGTGACCGGCTGCTTCAGAGTCTCGAGCGGCACCTGCTTCGCACCGGCGAAGCGCAGGAACGTCTTCTGCTCCAGCGCGACCGGCTCGCCCAGGCGGCCGCCGGCCGGCACGACGAAGGTGCGCGAGGCCAGGTAACGCGCCGCCGTCGCATCGTCGACCCACGGCCCGCCAAACGGCCAGCCCGTGCCGGTCGACATGTCGATCTGCATGCCGTGGCGGTGCGCCTCGGCCGCGGCAAATTCGAGCCGGTCGACAAAGGTCGGCGACAGGAACGGGATGAACTGCTCCTCGTAACCGCGCACGCCGTAGATCGGCGTGACCTCCAGCCCGCCGAGCCCGGCGGCCGCGTACTCGCTCATGAGCGCGCGCAGATCGGCCTCGGTGGTGATGTTGCCCAGCCACCACCAGCGCGACCAGGGTCTGGTCTCGGAGTTCACGTCGGGCCAGGCGAGCGGCGATGAGGCCGCGACGAGCGGCGCCGCGACGAGTGTGCATCCAAGGAGCGCGAGACGGGCGAGGGCTTGGGGTTTCATGCGGGACAGGTTTTCCAGTGATCCCGCACGCGGTCGGAGTCGACGCCCGACTTCGGCGCACCGATGCGCACAGTTCGATGCCCCACGTCGGCGCACGACACCCACCGTGCCTGCGTCCGTCAGAGTCGCGGCAGGGGAACAGGTCGCGACGCGGGCCCTGCGTCGTGCGTGCGTTGAACATCAGGCAAACCCGGGCGCGGAGGCCGAACCGCCCCTTTCCGTTGCGCCAGCGCCACCATCGCCTACGGTCTCCCGCCTCCATGCCCAGCATCGCCGCCGCCGAACCCATCTTCCGCGTCCGGGGTCTCACCAAGACCTACGGCGAAGGGCCCACCGCGGTGCACGCACTCGCCGGGGTGGACCTCGAGCTGCACCCGGGTGAACTCGTCGTTCTGCTCGGCCCGTCGGGCTCGGGCAAGACGACGCTGCTCAACCAACTCGGCGGCCTCGATGTGCCGACCTCCGGCACGCTCGCCTACCGCGGCACCGACCTGACCGGCGCCGACGAGGAGCAGCTCACGCTCTATCGACGCGAGTCGGTCGGCTTCGTCTTCCAATTCTACAACCTCATCCCCAGCCTCACCGCGCGCGAGAATGTCGCTCTCATCACGGAGATCGCCGACGACCCGCTGCCGCCCGAACACGCGCTGGAGATGGTCGGGCTCGCCCCCCGCATGGATCACTTCCCGGCGCAACTCTCCGGCGGCGAGCAACAACGCGTGGCCATCGCCCGCGCCATCGCCAAACGCCCGGCCGTGCTGCTCTGCGACGAACCCACCGGCGCGCTCGACGTGCGCACCGGCATCCTCGTGCTCGAGGCGATCGAGCGCGTCAACCGCGAGCTCGGCGCGCTCACCGTCATCATCACGCACAATGCCGTCATGGCCGACATGGCTGACCGCGTCATCCACTTCGCCGACGGCCGCGTGCAGCGCGAACGTCGCAACGAAAAACGCGCCGCACCGGCGACGCTGAACTGGTGACAGGGGATGCGGATTGCGGAATGACTACGGGCGACACCATCCAGGCCGAGTCGGTCGACATCCCACACGCCCCCGCGACTGACCGCGTCCACGGCGAAACGCCCGCCGCCTGACCAGTCCGCAATCAGCCAACCGCGATTCCCATGTTACCGCATCTCGACCGCAAGCTCCTGCGCGACCTTCGCCGGCTCAAGGGCCAGGCGGCGGCGGTGTCGCTGGTGATGGCCTGCGGGCTCTCGATGCTGATCATGGCGCGCAGCCTGATTCACTCGCTGGATACGACGCGGGCGGACTACTACCAGGCCAACCGCTTCGCCGAGGTGTTTGCGTCGCTCAAGCGCGCCCCCAACCACCTCGCCTCGCAGATCGCCGCGATCCCCGGCGTCGCCGCCGTGCAGACCGACCTCGCGGCCCCGGTCACCCTCGACCTGCCCGGCCTCGGCGAGCCGGCCAGCGGACTCGTGCGCTCGCTGCCCGACTTCGACGCCCCCGAGCTCAACCGCCTCTTCCTGCGGCGCGGCCGCTGGCTCGCCCCGGGCGCGCGCGGCGAGGTCCTCGTGGGCGAGGCCTTCGCCGAGGCCAACCAACTGCAGCCCGGCGACACGCTCACCATGCTGCTCTACGGCCGGCGCGAGACC
>JACSRI010000026.1 GCA_014879845.1 Opitutaceae bacterium | reverse complement strand
TGCGGGCTTGCTGCTGTGCGGCATCCTCTCCGACACGCTCATCTTCCGTTCGCCGACCGCCACCCCGCGCGACAGCCTCGCCGGTTTCCTCCCGCCCAATGATGCGCAGCACCGCGGCGAGGGGTTCGTAACGTTCATGATCAAGCCGCAGCCCGGCCAGGCCGACGGCACGGAGATCCGCAACATCGCCTCGATCGTCTTCGACACGAACGACGCGATCATCACCAACGAGGCGGTCAACACCCTCGACGCCACGCCGCCGCAGGGCCGCGTCACCACGCTGGCACGGCGCTCGGGGAGCAGCTTCCAGGTCTCGTGGAGCGGACTCGACCTCGGCAGCGGCGCGGTCGCCTACGATGTGTGGGTCTCCCGCAACAACGGCCCGTGGGAGCTGTGGTTGCGCGACACGAGCGACACCACGGCGACCTTTGCCGGCGTGAGCGGCAGCACCTACCGTTTCTTTGCCACCGCGCGCGACGGCGTGGGCTGGAGCGACGCCCCGCGCTTTGCCGCCGACACCTCGACGCTCGTCGGCCTGGGTTCGCGCCTGGTCAACCTCTCGACCCGCGGAGTCAACGGCACGGGCGGCGACGCGATGATCGTTGGCTTCTATGTGGACTCGGGCACGGGCGGCGCGCCGACCAAACGCCTGCTGTTGCGCGGCGTGGGGCCGGGGCTCAACCGCTTCAGCGTCCCCGGCACGCTGGCCGACCCGCGCCTCGACCTCTTCGACCTCGGCGGCGTGGTGCTCGCCGGCAACGACGACTGGGGTCTGGGTACCACCGCCGCCCAGCTCCCGGCCGAGTTTGCCCGGCTCCACGCGTTCGGCCTGACCACCGGCAGCGCCGACGCGGCCATGCTCGTCGATGTCAACGCGTCGGGCTACACCGCCCGCGTCACCGGTGCGGCGGACTCCACCGGCGTGACCCTCGTGGAGGCCTACGACGCCGACACTGTTTTCGACGAGACCAGCCCGCGTCTGGTCAACCTCTCCACCCGCGGCCGCGTCGGCACGGGCGGTGAGGTGCTCATCGCCGGGTTCGTCATCAGCGGCGACACGCCCAAGAGCCTGCTCATCCGCGCCGTCGGCCCGACACTCGGCAACCCACCGTTCAACGTGCCCAGCGTCCTCGCCGATCCGCGCATCCGTCTGGTCGATGGTGCCGGAGTCACCGTCTTCGAGAACGATGACTGGTCGATCTCACCCGACCCGCTCCTCATCACCGAGATCTCCCGTCGCGTGAGCGCCTTCGGTCTGCCCACCGGAAGCAAGGATGCCGTCATGGTCGTCACCCTCGCTCCAGGTTCATACACCGCCATCGTCTCCGGTGCCCGCGACGGCACCGGCGTCGCTCTCGTCGAACTCTACGATAGCGACTGACCGCGAGGTTCCGGCGCGCACGATCGTCGCGGGTCGCAGGCAGCCCTCGGGCGCACCACCACGCGATCACCGGGCGCCCCCCTGGGGTGCAAAACCCGGCAACCGTGCCGTGCTCGGCACGGTTGTTGCGTTGAGGGAGGTGCGCACACCGCGCATCACGACCACAGAATACCAGCCAACCTCCCGACGTCCCACGACCATGAACGCCCTCAACACCGCCACACGTCCGACTTATGCGACCGGTTATGCCGAGGGCCGGCACGCCGCCAAGGACCACATCGCCGGCTACGCCAATCCCCACCCGCGCAACACGCCCGCCTATCAGGGATGGAGCGACGGGCACTACGACGAGCAGAGCGCGCGCCGCGTCCAAATCCAGCGCACGAGCGCGGCCGTGTGGGCGCACGAGGCCTGAGACGGCGCCAGGGCATCGACCGTACCCGTCCGCTTGGGACGCACCGCCGGCCCACACGCGGCAACCACGCAAAAGAAAGACCGCCACGCACCCCTGCGTGGCGGTCGCCAGTACCTCAAGCCAGTCAAGAGAGTGTTCAGGCCGCACGCATCGCGCACGTGGTACGGTGCGCGAGCGGGAACGCGACGAGCACCGGAGCGGCCGGCGTCGATGGCAGCACGGCGACAGCGCGCGGACGAACCGCCGCCGGTGTGGCATAGGAGAGCAGCGCGATCTCGAGGATTCCGTAGGCGGCCAGGAGCGCGAAGCCTGCGACCGCAGCCGTGGAGAACAGTCCGGCGAGGATCGCGGAGGTGATGGTGAAGGAAAGCAGGCCGAGGCCGGCCGCGGCGGAGAGGGAATGACGGATCGTGGTGTTCATGGTGGCAGTGCTTGGTGTTGCCCGACATAAAACACACGCCGTGCCGAAGGTTGCAGTGATCGCACAAGACCCTGGTGTTCAGCGTGATTTTCCTAAGGCGGCCGCCGTCCGGCAACCGCCTCCCCCGCAGAAGTGTCCCGGTCGCCGCACACGCGCGTCCCACAAGTGGGAAGATCGCGGCCACCGCGCAGGCCGGCGCCGCGCAACCGGGGATTGCCACCCTCGAACCGGGCGCGCGAGACTCCCGGCCTCGCGCCACCTCTCGTCCAGGCGTGCAACACATGAGCCCGTTCCGTCCCCTTGTCGCCTTTGCCATCCTGCTCGTGGCCTTCGCCGCATCCGCGTGCTCGCCCGCTGATCCGCGCAGCCGGATCGACACCGCGCTGGCGACCCTGCGTTCCGACGGCGGCGGCGCGGCGAAAGCGAAGGCGTGCGTGGAGATCCGCAGCGCGCTCGCCGAGTACCGGCACGATGCGCCCGATCATGACGCGCTCGTCAGTCGCGCCGTCCCGCTTCTCGTCGCCGCCCTGCGCGAACCGCTGGCGCAGGTGTCGGCGCAGGATGCGCTGATCGCCATCGGCCTGCCGGCCTACGACGCGCTTTTCGACGCGGCGCTCGCCGAGGACAAGGCGACACAGGACGGTGCCGTCGTGTGCCTCGTGCGCATGAGCGCGACCGCCATACCCGTGCTGATGCCCGAACTCCTGGGCGACGACGTCGCCGCGCAGGATCGCGCGGCCCGCGTGTTGATCCGCATCGGCCCCCCCGGCTCAGCCACGTTACGCGAGACGCATCGGCAGATCCTTGAACCGTTCGCCACGACGAGCGATCCCACGGAGGCCGCACAGCTTTCCACCCGGGGCCGGACCGGCCTCCTGGCCTTCATCCAGGTCTTCAGCGCCATCGGCGACAGGACCAGCGTCCAATCCCTGCTCGATGGATGCGAGGCGGTATATCGCGCGTATCCACAACTTGGCGCTGCCTACCTGAAAGCCATCCAGGGCATGGGCCCCGGCGCGCTCGACCGCCTGCCGGCTGAGCAGCGACTCGCCTACGAACGCCTGCGGCTGCTCCTCGACGCGCGCTGATCGATCCGCAGCCAAGCACTCGGGCCCCATTTCCCGCCTCCCATGAGCGACTCCAAAACCGACCCCCAGACCCTCGTCGCCAGCCAGTGCATCGCCTTGAGCGAATCCTTGCTGACGCATCGCCGCGCCTCCCTTTCCAACAGCGACGCCACCCGCGCTGGGGAGGACCTCTTCAGCTGGTTCCGCGGCGTCGGCGCGATCACCGACGCCAACGCCGGGATCGCCGCGCGCAGCGTCGACCTCGGCATCGCGCTGCTGCAGAAGAGCACGACGGCGACGATCGGCGAGGTCGTCACGACCGTGCAGAACACCTACCAGCACTACGCGTCGCGGTGAGGCCGTACGGCCACGCGCCCCGATGCGGGCGGGGCCGGGCGCGCGCCGGGAAGTCAAGGCACGCCAAGGCGGCTAAGATACCGCGCGACGCGGCGCATGCCATTGGCCACCTGAGCCTCGACCGTGTGCTCGGCGATGCCGAGTTGCGCCGCGATCTGCTTCTGCGAGAGACCGTAGATCTTGCGCAGCGTGAGGACTTGCCGGCAGCGGTCGGGCAGTGACTGGATCGCCTCCGTGAGCAGCTGCAGTTCCTGCTTCCGCACCGCGGCCTCGGCGGGATCGGGCGCGTCCGCGGCGATGGGAAGGTCGGGCAAGGTGTCGACCGGCTCGATGCGTGCGACACGCTCCCGACGGAGGTGGTCGACCGCGAGATTGTGCGCAGTCGCATAGAGCAGCGCGCGCGGCGAGCTGACCGAGCGCTCGGACACGGCGCGCCACACGCGGGAGATCGACTCGTGGACGAGGTTCTCCGTATCGGCGATGCTGGGAAAACGCGCCCGCAGCCAGCCGGCGAGGGTCGCGCGGTGGGTGTATACGTCGTCCACGAAGCTGCGAACAGACTCGGGGTGATCGTGCATGCGGGTTTCTGGCCTGGGGATGGAGTCGGGGGG
>JACSRI010000028.1 GCA_014879845.1 Opitutaceae bacterium | reverse complement strand
GTGGCCGCAGCCGCAGGCGCCGCCGCAGCACCCGCCACCGCCACCATGCGAGTGAGCGTGGGCGTGGCTGTGGCCGGGCGCACCCGACTCCGGCCTGGACACACCCATGAGCCCGTAGCCGCCGGTGATCACGCGCTGCACGGGTTCGCCCGTCTCCGGGTCGGCGGTGAGCGGCGCGTCCTTCATGCTCTGCTTCACCTCGAAGCGGCGACGCGGCTTGGTCGGATCGGTGGGGACGGTCTCGTAGACGTAGGTGGCCATGACGAGGCGAACCTACGCCGCGGCTTCGGTCGGGCAACGGGAAACCCGAAATTCCCGCGCCGTCGTGCGACGCCCGGCGCGTCGTGCCCCTAACCTCTTGCCAAGCCCCCCCTCTTTCGTTCTCTCGCCGGGATGAATCAGATCGTTGCCGTCCTGGATTTCGGCTCGCAGTACACGCAAATCATCGCGCGCCGCATCCGGGAGTGCCAGGTCCACTCGAAGATCTACCATTTCTCCACGCCGGCCGAGACGCTGCGTGCGGAGGGCGTGATCGGCATCATCCTCTCGGGCGGCCCCAGCAGCGTATTTGCGAAGGACGCACCGATCCCCGACAAGGCCATCTTCGACCTCGGCGTGCCCGTGCTCGGCATCTGCTACGGCATCCAGCTCATGGGCCACCTGCTCGGCGGCAAGGTCTCGAAGAGCTCGCACCGCGAATACGGCCACGGCACGCTGCGCGTGAAGAGCGCCGGCCGCCTCTTCGCCGGACTGCCGCGCACGCTCAAGGTCTGGAACTCCCACGGCGACCGCCTCATCGCGCTGCCCCCGGGCTTCAAGGCCATCGGCACGACGGAGAATTCTGAATACGCCGCGATCGAAGACCGCGCGCGCAGCTTCTTCGGCATCCAGTTCCACCCCGAGGTCTTCCACACCGAGCGCGGCATCGACATCTACAAGAACTTCCTCTTCGGCGTGTGCGGCGCGAAGCACAGCTGGACGATGCGCAGCTTCATCGACCACGCCATCGCCGACATCCGGAAGACCGTCGGCAAGGGCCGCGTGATCCTCGGCCTCTCCGGCGGCGTCGACTCCTCCGTCGCCGCCGCGCTCATCCACAGGGCCATCGGCAAGCAGCTCACCTGCGTGTTCGTCGACAACGGCCTGCTGCGCAAGGGCGAGCGCGAGTACGTGACCGAACTCTACGCGAAGCACTTCCACATCGACCTGCGCGTGGTCGACGCTTCCAGGCTCTTCCTCAAGCGCCTGAAGGGCGTGAGCGAGCCCGAGCAGAAGCGCAAGATCATCGGCCGCACCTTCGTCGAGGTTTTTGAGAAGTCGCTCAAGTCGATCGGCCACGCCGAGTTTCTCGCCCAGGGCACGCTTTATCCCGACGTGATCGAATCCGTCGCGATCGGCAACAACCCGGCCGCGCTGATCAAGACCCACCACAACGTCGGCGGCCTGCCCGAGCGCATGAAGCTCAAGCTGCTCGAGCCGCTGCGCGAGCTCTTCAAGGACGAGGTCCGCGAGGTCGGCGCCAAGCTCGGCCTGCCCAAGGAGGTCGTGTGGCGCCAGCCCTTCCCGGGGCCCGGCCTCGGCGTGCGCGTGCTCGGCGAGATCTCCAGGGACAAGCTCGACATCCTCCGTGAGGCCGACGCGATCCTGTATCAGGAAATGAAGGACTGTGGCTGGTACTGGAAGGTGTGGCAGTCATTCTGCGTCTTCATCCCGGTCAAGTCCGTCGGCGTGGTCGGCGACGAGCGCAACTACGCCTGGGTGATCGGCATCCGCGTGGTCGAGAGCCGCGACGCCATGACCGCCGACTGGACTCGCCTGCCCTACGACCTGCTCCAGAAGATCTCCTCGCGCATCACCAACGAGGTGCGCGGCGTCTCCCGCGTGGTGCTGGACATCAGCTCGAAGCCGCCGGCGACGATCGAGTGGGAATAGCGCGTCGCGCCGCAGGCGCGACGCCGAATGCCGAATGTTGAACGTCGAACGCCGGAACGCTGGGGTAGGGCGAGGCCTCGGGCCGAGCCGCGCGCGTGCGCATGCTGGTGACGCGGCTCGGCCCGAGGCCTCGCCCTACCTGCCCTCTCTATGAAGCCCTGGCGCAGACTCGAGCGGCGTACGCTTGTCGACGACGCCTGGGTGAAGTTCCACGCCGACCGCGTGGAACTGCCGGACGGCCATGTCATCGATCCGTTCTGGATCCTCGAGGAGCACGACTGGGTGCACATCGTCGCCTTCGACGAACTGGGCCGCGTGCCGCTCGTGCGCCAGTATCGGTATGCCTGTGACGTGGTCTCGCTGGAGTTTCCCGGCGGCCTGCTCGATCCCGGGGAGGACCCGATCGCGGCGGCGCAGCGCGAATTGCTGGAGGAGACGGGATGCGAGGTGGCGGAGTGCCGGCTGGTCGGCTTCGTCTACCCGAATCCGGCGCGGCAGAAGAACCGCCAGTATTGCGTGATCGCCACCGGCCTGCGCCGCGTGACCGGACAATCGCTCGACCGTTCGGAGGCGGCCATCCAGGTGGAATTCATGCGCTTGTCCGATATCCCGGCGCGCATCGCCTCCGGCGAGTTCTGCCAGGGCCTGCACATCGCTTCGCTGCAGATCGCGCTGCAGAATCTCCCGCCGGGCGTGGGGTAGCAGCAAGGGACGCCTCGCCGAGGCCTCCGCGTTGGACCTCCGTTCGATGAGAATCGCTCGCGGATGCCTCGGCGAGGCATCCCTGCCTTGGGCGAAGTCGGATCGGATTGGCCGCCCAAAACTCCAGTCGTGACGAGCCCGCCCTGTTTGCGCACGCTCGCCGGTCCGTTATTCCTTCAGCTCCGTCTATCCACGCCATGCGTTTACTCGATTCCACCTCGCCCGCCTTCTGGCCTGCGATGCGGCGTTTCTGCCGTGCCGCCGCTTCCGATCCGGCGGTGCAGCATGCGGTCTCCGGGATGCTCGCCGAAGTGGCGAAGGACGGCGATGCCGCGATCGCGCGTTTCGTGGCGAAGTTCGACGGCGCCGCCCTCAAACCCTCCCAGTTTCGCGTCACGGCGGACGAACTCGCCGCCGCCGCACGCCGTCTCCCGCGCGCCGAGCGCACCGCCATCCGCGAGGCGATTGTCTGCGTGAAGGCGTTCAATCGCCGCAGCCTTCCGCGCGCTTGGCGCGCGCGCAACCCGCAGGGTGCGCGCATCGGCGAGACATTCTTCCCGCTCCGTCGTGTCGGGCTCTACATCCCGCGCGGCCTCGCCTCGACGGTGATCATGACCTCGGTCATCGCGAAACTCGCGCGCGTGCCCGAGATCGCGATCTTCACCCCGTGCGACAAGGAGGGCCGCGTCTCCGACGCCGTGCTCGGCACGGCAAAACTCTGCGGCGTCACGGAAGTCTACCGCATCGGCGGCGTGCCCGCGATCGGCGCGATGGCTTTCGGCACGAAGACGATTCCCGCCGTGGTGAAGATCTTCGGCCCGGGCAATGCCTACGTCGTCGAGGCCAAGCGCCAGGTTTTCGGGCAGGTCGGCGTGGACCTGCTTCCCGGACCGAGCGAGGTGATGGTCATCGCCGACGACTCGGCCAATCCCGATTTCGTCGCCGCCGACCTGCTCGCGCAGGCCGAACACGGCTCCGGGCGCGAGAAGGTCTTCCTGGTCTCGACCTCGAAGAAGTTTATCGCCGTCGTGCACGCGCGACTCACCGCGGCGCTCGCGACGCTCGGTCGCGCCGAGGCCGTGCGGCGCGTGCTCAAGGACGGATTTGTCTCGATCGTGGTGCCCGACATGCGGGCTGCGGCCGAAGTCGGCGACTGGGTCGCGCCCGAGCACCTCGAACTCGAGGTCGCGCCGGCGGCGCGCGCGATCCTGGAGGCGGGCATCACCACGGCCGGCGCCGTGATGCTCGGCGGATGGTCGGCCACGGCGCTGGGCGACTTCACCGCCGGGCCGAGCCACGAGTTGCCGACCGGGCGCTCGGGGCGTTTTTCCAGCGGCCTGCAGGCGATCGACTTCATGCGCCGGTCCAGCCTCGTCGAATACGACGAGCGCGCCCTGCGTCGCGCCGCGCCGGTGGTCGAGGCCTTCGCCCGCATGGAACAACTCGACGCCCACGGCCGCTCGGTGACGATCCGCACGGAAGGCTGAAATTGAACCACAGAGGACACAGAGAGCACAGAGCCAAGGCAGAGAGAATGGCCATAGAAGGCGCAGAATCCCGGCCCGAACTCTCGAGCCTTCTGTGCCTCATGGCCAATCTGTCTTTCTCTGTGCTCTCTGTGTCCTCTGTGGTTCAATC
>JACSRI010000066.1 GCA_014879845.1 Opitutaceae bacterium | reverse complement strand
CGAGGCGGGCGACGGCGAGGACGGCCGCATCAAGAGCGCGATCGGCATCGGCAGCCTCCTGCTCGACGGGCTCGGCGACACGATCCGCGTCTCGCTCACCGAGGACTCCGTCTACGAGATCCCGGTCGCACGCGCGATCGCGGACAAGGTCATGAGCCTATGGGGGAGCGGCCAGCGATCAGGGGTCAGCGATCAGCCGGCTTCGGAGCCGACATTGCTATCGTCGCCAGCCCATCGCCCCTCGCCTCTCGCCCATCGCCACGATTCCGATTCCATCGACCCGTATCGCTTCACGCGCCGCACCGTCACGCCCGTGGCGTTTGGCGCGCAGTCACCGATCCACGTCGAGCAGCCGCCGCGCGTGATCGTGGCGGCCGGGCCCATGCCGGCCGACCCCGGGGCGCTGGCCGCCGCGGTGCGTGCGGCGCGTCCTCAACTCAAGGATACGCCCCTCGAGGGCCTGCTCGTCGGTGCCGCGTCGGCCGACGCCCTCGGCCTCGCCTTCGACCTCGCCGCGCGGCTCGAGGGTGCGATCGAGCGCCTGGTCGTCGACCTCGCGCCGGGTGTGGCGCTGCCGGGGGCGCGACCGCAACCCGGCGCGCCGCTGGCGTTCCTTCACGCCTTCGCGGGCGGTGACGGCGCTGCGCTGACCACCTTTGGCTGCGGCTGCAGCGCGCTCGGGGCGCTGCCCATCGTGGCGCTCGCCGCCGGCGATGTCGCCCCGCTGGCGGACCGCCTGCGCGCCATCCCCGAGTTCATCGTGACGCTGGCCTCCACCCGCCTGCGCGACGCCGCCCACGCCGTCGGCGCCTGGCGCGCCCTGGCCGAGGCGCTCCGCGCCGCCGGCATCACCGCCCCGCTCTGGATCCGCAACACCGCGGCCACCGCTGTCCACCACGAGCCGGCGTTCCTCAGCCGCCTGCTCGAGGCGAGTTTCCTTTCCGGCGCACTCCTGTGCGATGGGCTCGGCGACCTCGTCAGCGTCGAGACCGAGACCGATCTCGTCCGCGCCACCCGCCTGGCCTACAACGTCCTCCAGGGCGCCGGTGCGCGCATCTCCAAGACCGAGTTCGTCGCCTGCCCGAGCTGCGGGCGGACCCTCTTCGACCTCCAGTCGACCACCCAGCGCATCCGCGCCCAGACCGGGCACCTCAAGGGCGTGAAGATCGCCATCATGGGGTGCATCGTGAACGGCCCCGGCGAGATGGCCGACGCCGACTTCGGTTACGTCGGCGGCATGCCCGGCCGGATCAACCTCTACGTCGGCAAGGAGTGTGTCCAATACAACATCCCCGCCGAGGTCGCCGACCAGAAGCTGATCGAGCTCATCCGCTCCCACGGGAAATGGATCGACCCCGACCCAGCGGCGACCGCGGCGCCGACCGCGTGACACATTTCCTGGCGGATCTTGTCAACCGCCTGGGAGCCGCTACGTTTCCGCCGCCCCGATGATCTACGATCGCGACTACATGCAGCCCGAGCACGACCCGCGCGATGCCGCCGTGGCCCGGCCGCTCATCCTCGCGATCGTCTTCGGCTTCATCGTCCAGGCGATCTTCACCACCTTCGTGCCGCAGGGCGCGGCCTTTCTCTTCGACAACGCGTACCTGTCCTTGCCCGCCATCCTGGGCTTCAAGGTCTGGACCATCCTGACCTACCCGCTGCTCGAGGCGGGGGTCAGCCCGTGGAGCGTCATCGCCGTGGTGTTCAACGCCATCATGCTGCACCTCTTCGCGCGCACCTTGGTGCCGATCATCGGGCGGCGCGGATTCTGGACCGTCGTGATCGGGGCGGCCATGGTCGGCGGCTTGCTCACGCTCGCGACTGCGCTCGCACGCCCAGGGCTGCCGGGCGTCGCGGTCGGGGCCTCGGCCCTCGTACTCGCGCTGCTGACGGTGTTTGCCTGCCTCCAGCCGGACCGGCCGATCTCCTTCCTCCTGGCCTTCGTGATTCCGGTGACAATCAAGCCGAAGTACCTGGCTTGGTTCCTGGCGGGCCTCGCGGTCTTCGGCCTCATCTTCTTCGAGTTGCAGGGTCGGCCCGGCGCCACACCTCCCAGCAACCTCCTCGGCGGCATGCTCGCGGGCTGGCTGTACCACCGATTCGTGCACCGCCCGGGCGCCGTCTTTCAGTCCAGCGGCCCGGCCATCGAGATGCCGGCCTGGATGAAACGAAAAAAGAAGGTCGCCGTGGCCGCTTCGGCCAAGAACTTCACCGTCAACGTCACGCCCGCGTCCCCGGCCGACATCCGTGCCGAGGTCGACCGCATCCTCGACAAGATCAACAGCAAGGGCTTCGGTTCGCTCACCGTCGAGGAACGCCGTATCCTCGACGAGGCCCGCGACACCCTGAACAAGCGCTGAGTCTCCGCCCCGGGACGGAGGCCGGTCGGCATCGCCCCTCGGGCAAAGGCCCTGCATCCCGGGCGCAGCGGCCTCGCGCATCTCGCTTGGCCGGCGCCACTTGGACCGCGGGTTTCCCGTCGACGGCGCATGCGCGGGCGGCTCAACGACACTTGAAACCAGCCGATAAGTTTGTTTGTTCTGCGCGGCACAAAATCGGCGCGGGGACGTCCTCTTCCACGCACCGCGACATCTCTCGATCGACCTACCTCATGCTCCCCAACCGCCTTCTCGCCTCGGCCGCGCTCCTGCTGGCTCCGTTTGTCACCGTATGTGAGGCGAATCCTCCGGCGCTCTCGGCCACGCCGCTCATTTCCGAGGAATCCAAGACCCTCCTTCAGCTCCTCGAGCATGTCCACTACCTGAACACGCCGGTCACCGACGAGACGTTCCAGAGGCTCATCACGGGCTTCATGACCGACCTCGACGAGCAGCGCATGTTCTTCCTCGCGCCCGACGAGGCGTCGTTCCTCCAGACCTACGGCCCGATGCTCGGCACCAAGCTGCGCGAGAGGGGCGACCTCTCCGCGGCATTCGCCATCTTCAGCCTCTATCGCGATCGAGCGGTCGCCCGCACGGAGTGGGTGGTGAAGGAACTCGAGCAGCCGATCGACCTGACGACGGACGAGACCTTTCCGGTCAAGCGCGACGATGCCCCGTGGCCCGCCACGATGGCCGAGGCCGACGCCCTCTGGCGCGCCCGCATCAAGCTCGAGCTCATTCCCGACCTGCTCAACGGCAAGTCGATGGACGACGCCCGCGCGACCGTGACCAAGCGCTACGAACGCATGCGCAAAAACCTCGAGGAACTCGAGGCCTCCGACGTCGAGGAGATCTTCCTGTCCTCCCTCACCCGGCTCTACGACCCCCACTCCACCTTTTTCTCGGCCGAGACCTACGAGGACTTCAGCATCAGCATGCGCCTGTCGCTCGTCGGCATCGGCGCGCTGCTGGCTTCGGAAGATGGATACTGCGTGGTCAAGGAACTGATTCCGGGCGGACCCGCCCAGCTCTCCAAGGAGCTTCAGGTCAATGACAAGATCATCGCCGTGGCCCAGGGTGCGGCCGAGCCGGTCGACGTCATCGGCATGAACCTGCGCAAGGTCGTGAACATGATCCGCGGCCAGAAAGGCACGGAGATACGCCTGACCACGGTTCCGGCCGACGCCGCCGACGACTCCGTCCAGAGACAGATCGTCCTCGTGCGCGACGTCGTGCAGCTCAATGATTCCCGCGCCAAGGCCACGATCGAGGAGGTCCCGACCGCCGACGGCGGCACCATGCCGATCGGCGTGATCGACATCCCATCCTTCTACGGTCCGGTCGACGAGGGCGACGCCTCCGGCGCCGACTCCAAGAGCGTCACGGCCGACGTCGAGGAACTCGTCACCAAACTCAAGGCCTCCGGAGTCCGCGGCATCGTGCTCGACCTGCGCCGCAACGGCGGCGGACTTCTCGGCGAAGCCGTTGACCTCACCGGCCTGTTCATCCCGAAGGGCGTGGTCGTGCAGGTGCGCGATTCCCTCGGCCAGATCTCCGACAAGCGCGACACCAATCCCAAGGTCGCCTACGATGGTCCGCTCATGGTGCTCACCTCGCGTTATTCGGCCTCGGCCTCGGAAATCGTCGCGGGCGCCCTGCAGAACTACGGCCGCGCCATCATCGTCGGCGACAGCTCGACGCACGGCAAGGGCACGGTCCAGGCCGTGCTCGAGATGAAGACCTTCCTGCCCCGCGCCACCCTCGCCGGCAACCGCGCCGGTGCGGCCAAGCTCACGATCCAGAAGTTCTACCTGCCGAATGGATCCTCTACCCAGCAAAAGGGCGTGATCCCCGACATCTCCCTGCCGGCCATCGAGGACTATCTGCCGATTGGCGAGGCCGACCTTCCGAACTCGCTGCCGTGGGACACGATCGCGCCCGCCGGCATCCGCGGCCGCCAGCTCGACTCCATGCTCTGCGATCATCTGCGCAATGCCACCCGCATGCGCGTGAACACGCTCGAGGAGTTCGACTTCCTCAAGGCCCGCATCGCCTGGCTGCGCGAGCGCGAGGAGCGCCAGGAGATCTCCGTCAACCTCGAGAAACGCCGTGCCATGAAGACCGACGACGAGAAGTTCCGCGAGGAGATGAAGACGCGGCAGAACGCGCTCGCCGAACTCAACTTCGTGCAGAAGGACGTCGTGCTCGACTCGGTCGCCCAGTCCGACAACGAGGCGCCGACCCAGCAGGAACTTCTCGACAAGGCCAACGGTGAGGAGGACGCCGACCTCAAGCCCTTCGACGTGCACATGCGCGAGGCCCTGCGCGTGCTTCGCGACGCCATCGAGGTCGCTCCGGAGCCCAGGGACTGGACGCAGAGCACGGCGATGATCGCCGCGCTCACCAAGCCCCGCCCGGCCACGCCCGCCGTGATCGAGCGCAACTGAGTTCGCGTCATCCGCCGCCGTCGTCCGTCGGCGGTCACACGACATCCGCGAGTCCGGGAGACGATTGCCACGCATCGATCCGATGGACCTTGCCGCGAGCCCGTCATCCGCTCCTGCGAGGTGCTCGGATCGAATCCGCCGCCTCCGTTGCAACTCAACGGCCTCGTCGAACACGTTGACCTGCACGTCCGCGATCTCGACGAAGCCCGCCATTTCGACGGCGCATGTCTCATGCGCCCTCGGGTTCGGCCGCGCCCACCCAAAACCGATCGGCAACGCCTCGAACGCGAAGCGCGCACCGGGGCCTTGCAGGCACCCCGCCGGCCCAGCCCCCGAGCCTGTTTACTGCCGCGCGTCTCGAGTCATGGGTCGGCCGCACCCACGTAAGCGCATGGGACGCCCCGGCTCGCGCGCGTCGAGCCGTTGTCATCCAATGGTTGACATTACCCCGAGTGGGAGGCGCGAGCGCACAGTTCACTCCGGGACCCCGACGCGGCAGACGCAACGGCCGCCGCCGAGGTTGGACGTGAAATAGACGAAGCGGTCACCCGGGCTGAAGACGGGATGGGGGTGGCTGTCCTGGCAATCCCAGGCCGAGTGGTGCGCGCACAGCGGCGTCCATGTGATGCGACGCGCCTCCCAGTCGACCTGGAGTTTCGTGATCCACTCGCCGCCCCACAGGCCGTTTTCCGGAACGCCGGCCGGATGCCAGTAGCCGTCGGATACGAGCCAGTCGCTGTGCTCGGTGCCGGCGGTGAAGTGCCCGTAGCGCTGGTAATCCGGCGGCAGTGCGATCTCGATGTTGTCGCCGCCCGCGGGGCCGACGCGGCCGATGTAGGCGCGGCCGTCGGCGAACTTGCCGTGGTAGATGATCCAGCGCCCGTCGGCCGTCCACATCTCGTGGCAGCTCCAGTCCTGGCGGCTGCGTCCTTCACCTTCCGTGCGCAGGCGGCGGTGCTTTGCGCCATCCCAGAGCCAGAGTCGGCGGATGCCGCAGTCGGAGGGCCACTCGTGGTTGTAGAGGATCCAGTCCGGATTCACCGGCGAGAACTGCACGTGCGTGATCCACGCCTCGGGCACACGCTCGCAGAGGACCTGGCGGCCGCTCGCCGTATCGAAAACGCGGATGTAGGAGCTGAGCTTCTCCGAGCGCACGCGCGCGTCGATATCGTAGGCGGGCTTGTCGCTGATGATCTCGTTGCGTTTGCCGCCGACGAAGTTCTCGCCAGCGCGCCGGCGATCGTCGGCCTCGTCCTCGAGCGCGCGGGCATCGGTCGTCGGCACGCAGATGCGCGAGCCATCGGCGCTCACGTGCGTGAACGCGGTCACCTGATCGTCGGGGATGCGCGTGAGCACGCGCCGCCGCCCGGCGAGATCGACGCAACAGAGATCGTGTCCCTGCAGGAAATACACGAGCCCGCACTTCGCATCCATGTTGATGCTCGCCTTGCCGAGGCCGCGGCCGGGATTGCCGCGAAAGTAGACGTAGGACTTGAGCGTGCCGTCACGGTTGTCCGTGAGCGCGCGCTCCACGCCTGTCTCGAGGTCGAGCGTGACGATGTTGGGATGGCCGTCCTCCGTCTCGCGCACGGCGACGAGGTGGCGGCCGTCGGCCGTGAGGCTCGGTGTCGTGAAATAGAGCAACTGCGCCGGCCGCGCGGCGTCGCCGATCAAACGCGTGAGTTCAGCCATGGATGGATGCGAGGACCCGCCTGAGCCTGACGGCCGCGCAACGACCAGCAAGGACACAACCGAGCACGCTTCCGTCGTGGTGGACGCCCGATCGCGGGCGCCCCTCAGACGCACGTGCGACGCCATGGCGCCCGCGAGCAGGCGGCCTACGGCGAGCGCGCGGCGTCGCCGCGCTCACACGTCCAGGATCTGGATGCCGTGGGCCGGAAGCTTGACCTTCTTCGCGGTCTTCGCGTCGGCGAGCGTCACGACGGTCTCCTCGTCGGAACCGGCGTTGTTGATCACGACGAGCTTTCCCGCCCTGGCGAAACAGGTCGCCTCCGTCCTCACGTTGCTCGACTGCCACGTGCCCCAGGTCGACTCCTGCGAAGCTGACCAGGCGAGCGCGCGGTGCAGCAGGCGCGTGTTCTCGTGGCTGAACTTGAAGCCGCTGAGATACACGGCGCGGCCCTTGCCGAAGGGATGGACGGCGAGGCGCGGCGAGTTGCCCTTGTCGGCCAGCACGGTCGTATCCGGGCCGAAGACGTAGATGCCGTCGGTCTCCTTGCCGAGGTCGAGCGGGGTCGTGACGTCGGCCGTGATGAAGTGCGGCGTGGCAGCGACGTGCGGGTGGTCGTACTTGAACTTGCCGTTGGCCACGCGCTCGCCGCAGTCGCGATCGAGGCCGAGCACCTGCGCGAGCTTGAAGAACTGACCGGGCTGCGCGAGCGCGCTGGGTTCGCCGATCCCGACGAGGCCGCCGCCCTTCTGCACGAACTGCGTGAGGATCTGCTCCACGCGCGGGTCGCTCCAGTAGTGGCCGCCGCTCCAGGCCGTGCCGGCGCGGCCGCAGTTGATGATCGTCTTCACGCCCTTCGGCACGCCCGTGGCGACGAGGTCGTCGAAGTTGATGAACTGCACGTCGAGCGGCAGGCCCGCGAGCGACTCGAGCACGTCGTAGAGCGGCACACCCGGCGTGAAGTGCCCCGAGCAGGTCCACGCGCGCAGGTCGCCCCAGGCGGTAAGCACGGCGACCTTGTAGGGCGCGGTCCAGGGCCGGTCGCCGGCGTGGAAGGACTTGAGCAGGCGGAACTCCTTCAGCAGTCCCTCGATGTAATCCTGAAACTCCGGGAACGGCTCGACCAGCGAGAGATAGCCGCCGAGGCCGATGCGGTCGATGGGCGCGCGCACGATGCCGCGGCGCGCGTCGATCCAGAAGTTTTTCGCGTCGAGCGTCGGGTTGCCGCCCTCCTTGAAGGTCGGCTCGCCCTTGAGGCCGGTCGGGAAGAGATAGGGATGCAGGCGCAGCTCGTGGGTCTTCACGCCCTTGGAGTGGGCGCAGAGGCGGACCTCGAAGGCGTTGAACACGCACTTGATCAGGCCGTCGAAGCCGAACTCATGGAAGCGCGGGCTGCTCGGCTCCACGCCGACCCAGTGGTCGTCGTAGAAGACGTAGGCGAGTTTCTGATACTTGTGGACGAGATCGATGCACTTGCGGCCGAACTCGATGACGAAGTCGTGCACGAACTCCATGTAGTCGCGGTAGCGGCGCGACGGCGCGTTGTGCGTGGAGTTGTAGAGGCCGCCGTGGACGAAGTCCTCGGAGGTGAGCTTGTAGCCGTATTTCTTCTCGAAGAGCTTCAGCGCGCGCGGGCTCACCGTCATCGCGTAGTCGCCCCAATCCGAGTAGACATCGCGCAGGGTCTTCTGGTCGGCGCCCCAGAACCAGGAGAAGTTGTAGAACATCGAGGTGAAGCGCACGACCTTCGTGTCGGGATGCTCGCGCAGCCACGTGTCGAGGAACTCGAGCAGCACCTTCTGCGTCTCGGGCTGCATGGGATCGACGGCAGCGAGGTGCTCGCGGTCGCCCCAGTTGTTCGTGATGTGGTTGTACATCGAGATCTCCTCCCAGATGCGGAAGGCGAGGAAGTTCACGGTGTACTTGTGCCCGGGCGTGGTGCCCTGGATCGTGACCGTGCCCTTCTTCTCGTTGAACGACCATTTGGTCTTCGCGACCTCCTTGCCGGTGGTGCGGTCGAAGACCTGCCACCACGATTTCGGGCTGTCCTTGAAGTTCACCACAAACTGCTCGGTGAAGTAGCCCTTGAGCAGCGTGATGGTCGTCGTCGCCTTCTCGGCCACGACAGGAAAGCTCATGAGGAAGTTCTGCTGGAGCTTGTCCTGGTGAACGCGAGCCCAGGGCTGGACCGAGCGCACGAGGCAGACGGTCGAGTAAATGGCGTATCCGCTCTGCACGATCTCGGGCGAGAGCTGGGTGCCGTCGGAGTCGCGGATCGTGTCGGCGCCCCACTTCTTGGCGAGGCGGAGCGTGAGCTGTTCGTAGCCGGCTTCGCCGGGCAGGGTGAAATCACCTTGGGTGAGATCGACGGTGGACATCGGTGGAACGGTGGACGGTGAAAGGCAGGAAGGTCGGAAGCTGGAAAGCAGGGAGGCAACTGCGATCCGGGATGCGGCGCGAGGACGGCGCGGGTATGACAGTCCGACGCCGAGCGGCCCCAAGTTCCCTGGATACGGGCCGGTGCATCGGTTCGAACAACAAACCCGGGCTTTTCGGGCACCGCCATTTGACTTCGGTCGGGGCGTGACGATTCCTAGGGCAGACTCCGCTTCCCCATGGTTTCTCCCCAAAATACCCTGGCCCGCCGCGACCGGTGGGCGCGCAGCGCGGCTGCCTGGGCCCTGTGCACGCTGGCCGGCCTGCCGGTGCTGCTCGGGCTCTGCTTCGCGATCTTCCAGCGCTGAGCCTGCGCCAGCCGGCTGCACGGAAGACATCCGTGCAGGGTTTGGTCGTCGGCACACGCAGGAAACCCGCCGTTTCCCGCCTGACACCGCCGCCTGGTCCACGCACGCTGCGGCGATCATGAGCTTTGAAGCGAAACTCAAGGAACTCGCGATCGATCTGCCCAAGCCCCCGGCCGCCGCCGGCTCCTACCTGCCCGCCGTGCAGGCCGGCAATCTCCTCCACCTCGCCGGGGTGCTCTGCATCCGCGACGGGGCGATGACTCACGTCGGCCAGGTCGGCCGCGAACATACGGTCGAGACTGCCGCCGCCGGCGCCCGCGTCTGCGCGCTCAATCTCCTGGCCAACATCCGCGCCGCGCTCGGCTCGCTCGACAAGGTGAAGCGCTTCGTCGCACTCAACGGCTTCGTCAACGGCGTGAGTGGCTTCTCCGACAGCCCGGCCGTGATCAACGGCGCCTCGGATCTCATCGTGCAGATCTTCGGCGACGCCGGGAAACATGCCCGCGCCGCCGTGGCCGTGGCCGGACTCCCGCGCAATTCCACCGTCGAGATCACGGCGATCGTCGAGGTGGCCTGATATCGGGCACCCCGGCTGATGGAGGTAGGGCGAGGCCTCTGGCCGAGCCGCAACTTGGCGCATATCATCGACGCGGCTCGGCCGGAGGCCTCGCCCTACCTTCAGCCGCCGATCGCCGCGACGCCAACGAAAGCAACGACGGGCCGCGCTTCGGCGCGTGAGCGCGCGAGGTCGACGGTGAAGGTGGCCTCCCAGTCGTTGAGGTCTTCGGCGTCGACCAGCACCTGGGCGATGCGCCAGGCGCCGCGCTCCGTGTCATCGGCCCAGTGGGTGTGGCCGGCGGCGCGCGCGGCGGGATCGAGCCGGAAGCGCGTGCGCACGGCCAGGTAGGGCGCGAAGGCCTTGTCAACCGCGGATGCCCCACCCTCGACCGCGAGGCGCTCGGCCGCGCCTTCCCAATCGCGCGCCGCGACGTCCTGAAGAAAACCGAAAATCGTCGCACGCACGGCACGACGGAAACTCTCCCGGTCGCGCGTGATGTCGTAGCTGGAGGGACGCGCGGGTTTGTCCTCGATTCCGCCCATCGCGCCCGGACCGCCGGTGGCGGCCGTCTCTGCCACGCGCGACGGATCGCGCAGGCGCTCCCACTCCTCGAGCAGGCTCGAATCCACGCCGCGGATCAGTTCGCGCAGGTAGTCCTCCATCTCGATCACGGCGGGCGTCTTGAAACTCTCCGGCACGGTCTGCGCGAGCACCTTGAGCACCTGCATGAGGTGGCGCAGCAGCACGCCCTCGGCGCGCTCGAGGCCGTATTCGCGCACATATTGCGAAAACGACAGGTAGCGCTCGAACATCTCGCGCGCGATGGACTTGGGGCGGACGTTCTCGCCCTCGACCCACGGGTGCGCGGCGGCGAAGGCGTTGAAGTTCGTGTAGAGAAACTCGCGCAGCGGCTTCGGGTGCTCGACCTCCTCGAGCTTGGCCATGCGCTCCTCGTACTCGATGCCAGCGGCCTTCATTTCCTCGAGCTTCTGCGTCTTCAGGCGGTCGACCTGCCGGCGCAGGATCACGTCCGGGTCCTCGACGATCGCCTCGCAGAGCGTGAGCACGTCGAAGGGAAAATCCGCCGTCTGGTCGCGTCCATCGGCGGCAAGCAGCGGCAGCGTGTCGATGAGGAAGAGCGAGAGCGCCTGGTGCAGCGAGAAGTCGTCCTGCAGCTCGACGTTGACGCGGACCTTGCGTCCGCCCACGCGTGCCGCGCGCGGCACGATCTCGACGATCTTCCGATCGACGAGTGCGCGGAAAAGCTGCCACGCGCGGCGGCGCAGCTGGGCCTTGCGCCCGGCGGTCTCGTGGCAGCGGTCGATCAAGTCGCGCATGGCGTGGCAGCCATCGCCCTCGCGCGCGAGCACGAGCAGGAGCATGCCGTGCGAGACGTCGAAATGCGAGGACAGCCCCTCGGGCGGCGCGGCCTGCAGGCGCTCGAAGGTCTTGCGGTCCCAGCCGACGAAGCCCTCGGGCGCGCGCTCTTTCACGAGCTTGCGCAGCTTCTTCGGATCGCCTGCGGCCTTTTCCTCGGCGCGCTTGTTGGCAATGACGTGCTCGGGTGCCTGCACGATCACGTAGCCGCGGTCGTCGAACCCGCGGCGCCCGGCGCGGCCGGAGATCTGGCGGAAATCGCGCACCGCGAGGATCGCCGCCTTCTGGCCATCGTACTTCCAGAGCTGAGTGAAGACGACCGTGCGGATCGGCACGTTGATGCCGACGCCGAGTGTATCCGTGCCGCAGATCACCTTGAGCAGGCCGCGCTGCGCGAGCTGTTCGACGAGCACGCGGTACTTCGGCAGCAGGCCCGCGTGGTGCACGCCGATGCCGTGGCGCAGCCAGCGTTTCATCTCCTTGCCGTAGGGACTGCTGAAGCGGAACTTTTCCAGCTCGGCCGTGAGCACCGCGCGCTCCTCGCGTGTGCACACATTCAGGCTCATGAGGTCCTGCGCCGCCTCCGAGGCCGAGCGCTGCGTGAAGTAGACGAGGTAGACGGGGGCGCGCTGCGTCTCGAGAAGCTGCGCGACGCGCTCGTTCAGCGGCGTCTCGGAGTATTCAAACTCCAAGGGCACGGGCCGGCGGTCGCTCCGCACGGTCACGGCCGGCACGCCGGTGAGTTTCTCCAGCTCCGTCTCGAAGAACGTCGTCGCCGGCAGCGTCGCCGACATGAGGAGAAACCGCGCGCCAGGCATCGCCAGCAACGGCACCTGCCAGGCGTAGCCGCGCTCGGTGTCGCCGTAGTAGTGGAACTCGTCCATGATCACGGCGCGGATGTCGCTCGTGGGCCCGCGCGTGAGCGCGATGTTGGCGAGGATCTCGGCCGTGCAGCAGAGCACGGGCGCGCGTGGGTTCACGCTCGCGTCGCCGGTCATCATGCCGACGTTCTCCGGGCCGAAATCGCGGCAGAGGCTGAGGAACTTCTCGTTGACCAATGCCTTGATCGGGCAGGTATAGACCGATCGCTCGCCGGCGCAGAGCGCGCGGAAGTGAAGCGCGGCGGCGACGAGCGATTTGCCGGAGCCGGTGGGGGTATTGAGGATGACGTTGCGCCCAGCGAAGAGTTCGAGGATCGCCTCCTCCTGCTCGCCGTAGAGCTCAAGTCCGCGCGCCGCCATCACCTCGAGGAAGCGGCCGAGCACGGTGTCGGAGTCGGGTCGACCCGGCAGCGGGGCGAGTGGCGCGGCGGAGGACGGTGGTGTGGCGGAGGTGGACACGGGATCGTCGGCGTGGAAGCGCACCAAGGGCGCCGCGACGCGCGCCAATGGCAACGCTGAACACAAGGTAGGGCGAGGCCTCCGACCGAGCCGCGTTCCGCTGTTAGCAAATCGTGGCGGCTCGGCCAGAGGCCTCACCCTACCCTCGCGCCGCGCGCGCCCTTGCCGTTTGACTCCTCCGCCTGACCGACGATCCTGACCGCCTCGTGACACGGGGTGCTCGTCCGCGAGCTGAGAACACACCCGTCGAACCTGATCCGGATCATGCCGGCGAAGGGATCGTCACCGGTGGAAAGGTCCGCCGACGGTCCCCGCGGGCGTGGTCCGATCGCCACCACCATGTCCACTCCCGCCACCACTCTCGCAAACGTTGTCGAAATTCTTGAGCGCCTGCGCGCGCGCCGACCGCTCGTGCACTGCCTGACCAACCAGGTGGTGAAGGGCTTCACCGCGAATGTCCTCCTCGCGCTGGGGGCCGCGCCGGCGATGGTGGAACATCCCGACGAGGCCGGCCAATTCGCCGGCATCGCCGACGCCCTGCTGGTCAACGTCGGCACACTCGACGAGGCGCAGATGGCCGCGATCCGCGTAGCCATGCCGGCGGCGAACGCGGCCCAGCGCCCGTGGGTGTTCGACCCGGTCGCCGTCGGCCCGCTCGGCGTGCGCACGCGCTTTGCGTCGGACGTGCTCGCGCACCGCCCGACCGTGATCCGCGGCAATGCCTCGGAGGTGATGGCGCTGGCCGGACTCGCCGGCGGCGGCCGCGGGGTGGACAGCGGTGCCGAGTCAACCGTGGCGCGCGAGGCCGCGCGCACCCTGGCGCGCCAGACCGGCGGTGCAGTGCTCGTGACCGGGCAGACCGACTACGCGATCGATTCGGCCCGCGAGGTCGCCGCCGCCAATGGTCATATCCTCATGACGCGCGTCACCGGCGTGGGCTGTGCCATGGGTGCGATCAACGCCGCATGCCTCGCGGTGGCCGATTCGCCACTCGCCGCATGCGTGGCGACGGCTGTGCTTCTCGGCCTCGCAGGCGAACGGGCCGCGGCAGTCGCGGCTCGACCCGGCTCATTCGCGGTCGCCCTGCTCGACGCGCTCGATGCGCTCGATGCCGACACCGTGCGCGCGCATGGTCGCATCTGCTAGGCGCCGCGCACCGTGCCCGCCATCGACTACACCGTCTATCTCGTCACCGACGATCCCGCCCGCTACCGCGGTGCGATGCTCGACCACGTCGCCGCCGCGCTCGACGGTGGTGTATCCGTAGTGCAGCACCGCGACAGCACGCCGGGCAAGCGCCGATTGTACGAGACCGCCCGGGCGCTGCGTGAACTCACGCGCGCCCGCGGCGTGCCGCTGATCATCAATGACCACCTCGATCTCGCGCTCGCGGTCGAGGCCGACGGCGCACACGTCGGCCAGGGCGACCTGCCTGTCGCGGCCGCGCGCCGCGTACTCGGTCCCGGCCGACTCCTCGGACTCTCGGTGACCAACGAGTTGGAGTTCAACGCGGCCGAACTCGCGCTCGTCGACTATCTCGGCGTCGGACCGATCTACCCGACAGGCTCCAAGGCCGATGCTGCGCCAGCGGCCGGTCTTCCCTTCCTCACCGTCATCGCGGCGCGCAGCCCGCGGCCCGTCGTCGCGATCGGTGGCATCACGGTCGAACGCGCACGCGACATCTTCGCCGCCGGCGCGGCCGGCGTGGCCGTCATCGCGGCGTTGTCGCAAGCGAGTGACCCAGCCGCGGCGGCTCGTGCGTTGCGCGCCGCGTGCGGGCGATAGGGCCCCCGCACCGAGGCGTGCGCGGGCACCGCCCGCATGGCCGCAGCCCCGTACGGAGGCCTCGCCGAGGCGTCGCTGCCTCAGTGCTGCTCGCTGCGCCAGGCCTCGATCTCGGCGCGGAGCTTGTCGGCCTCGGGCGATTTGAGCTCGTCGAAAATCGGGAGCGCGGCACTCGCCCGCGTGATCGCGTCGACCACCTGTCCGCGGGAGTGCACGACACGCGCGGCGTCGGCCAGCGCGAGCGCCTCGCCTTCGCGGTCCCTGAGCCGGCGCGCCAGGCGCAGCTGTTCATCGAAACATTCGAGCGCCTTCGACGTGCGGCCGAGTCCCTGGTGCGCGTTGCCGATGTGGCCGAGCGCCCGCACCGCGGCGGCCTCCTGGCCCATAAGGTGGGCGATCTCGATGAGGCGGGTGTTGTATTCGATCACGCGCTCGTGATTGGCGAGCGTGCGGTGGACATCCGCGAGGCTGTTGAGCGCCGCGCCCTCCATCGGCAGGTCGCGGGCGCGTTGCGCCATCGTCATCTGCTGCTCAAAGACCCCGAGCGCCGTCGCCGTGTCGCCGAGAGCGACGTGCGCGCGCCCGATTCCCGCGAGCGCGTAGGCCTCGCCGCCAAAGTCCTTCATCTCCGCGGCGATCGCGAGGTGCTGCTCGAAAAGTTCGATGGCGCGGCGCGGATCGCCCCCGTCGGCGATCGCCTGGCCGAGGCTCGAGAGGGCGAGCCCCTCGCGGCGCCGGTCGCCGAGGTCGCGCATGATCTCGAGGACCTGCTCGTAGTATCCGACAGCCGCAGCGTGGTCGCCGAGACGATGGGTGGTGAGCCCGAGGTTGCCGAGTGCTCGTCCCTCCTCGTGGCGATCCCCGAGCGCGCGGGAGAGCTCGGCCGCCTGCTCGTAGTCGCGACGCGCGGCGGCGAAGTCGCCGGCATCGGTGTGGCGCGTGGCGAGGGCGTTGAAGATATCGCGCTGGGCGACCTGTTCACCGAGTGCACCCGCGGCCGCGAGCGCGGCCTCGAGCCAGCGCGTCGCCTCGGCGCGAGAAAGTTCGATCACCGTGGTGTAGCCGACCGCCTCAACGAGCTTCACGAGCTGCCGCTCGAGGCCGCGCGAGCCGCTGAGGAAATGGAACGCCGCCTTGAAGTGGGCGGCATCCTCGACGAAGAGTTCGAGCGCCAGGGCCACGAGCGAGCCCTGCTGCTCGACCGGCTTCTGCGCCTCAAGACCGAGGTGGATGTAGTGCTCGGCGTGACGCATGCGCGCGGCGTGCACCTCCTCCGGCGCGGCGAGGGCGGCCGCAGCCTCGCGCACGGCGTCTGGCAGGGCCATGCGCTGGGACGCGGGATCGACCTCGAGCAGCCCGGCTTGGGCGAGCGCCTGCAAGTCGTCGTTGACGCATGCGGCCACGGCGCGCGCGGTGTCGCGGGAGAAATCCATGTCGAGAATCGACAGGCGAAGCAGCGCGGCGCGGGCGCCGTCACCGAGCGCGGCGATGAGGCCATCGACCTCGCTCGTCGGAGCCGGCGCAGCAGAGTGGATGAGCGGGGCCGGAGCCGCAGCGGGAGCGTCAACGGGAGCCTGCGTCGCTTCAGGAGCCGGCGTCGGCGCGGCAGCGGGCCGGGGCGCGGGTGCTGCCGGGGCGACCGGCGCCGGTCGCTCGTCCGTGGCCGGCGCGATGGACCGCCGTTCGACCACCGGAGCCACCGGCTGGTCCTGCACTTCGGCCGGCGGGGCTGCAGGTTTGCGGGGCTTGCGCGCCACCTCGAGGTAAGCGACGACGATGAATGCACCCACAGCGACAACTCCGAGCCCGATGAGGAGGATGGTCAGCGTGTCCATGAAGCGCGCAGTGAACGATTTGCTGCGAGAACGGTCAAGCACCGCACGCGATCGCAGCCGCGCGCTTCGGTGCGACCGATTTCCGCCGTGACGCGCGGCGCGGCAGGCGTTTGCCTGCCCTGCCCCACTCCCCACGGCGCCCGCGCTTCACCGCACCGGCTCCGATTCACTTCGACCGGCGGGAGTCGTAGCGTCGCCAGCATCCATCCATCCCTTCACGTCATGACCATGCGCTCACCCACCTGCACCGGCCTGCTCACCCTTTCCGTCCTCGTTCTCGCTCCCGCCGCGATCACGCGCGCCGCGGACGAGGGCGGACCGAGCTTCGTCGACCTCAACTTCTCCCACGCCGCCTCGCAATACACGCGCATGCTGGCCGCGCTGAAAGGCGACCCGGGCCTGCCTCGGTCCCTCGACGACCGGGGCAAGGTCGAGACGGTCGGGCCGCGCGACTGGACGAGCGGCTTCTTTCCCGGCTCGCTCTGGCTGATCTACGAGCACACGCGCGACGACACATGGAAGCGGGCCGCGATCGACTACACCACGCGCCTCGAGGAGATCAAAACCTACGGAGGCACGCACGACCTTGGCTTCATGCTCGGGTGCAGCTATGGGCAGGGTTGGCGCCTGACCCGCGATCCCGCCTACCGCGACGTGCTCATCACCGGCGCCCGCACGCTCGCCGGCCGCTTCAACGAGAAAGTCGGCGCGATCCGCTCGTGGGATTTCGGCTCCTGGAAATTCCCGGTCATCGTCGACAACATGATGAACCTCGAGCTGCTCACCTGGGCCTCGCGTGAGAGCGGCGACCAGCACCTCCTCCACGTGGCGCTGGCACACGCCGACACCACGGAGAAGAACCACTTCCGCCCAGACGGCAGCAGCTTCCACCTCGTCGACTATGATCCCGCAACCGGGGCGGTGCTGAAAAAGCAGACGGTGCAGGGCGCGGCCGATCCCTCAGCCTGGGCACGCGGCCAGGCGTGGGGACTCTATGGGTACACCGCGATGTTCCGCGAGACGCGCGAGCCCGAGTATCTGGAGCGCGCTCTCAAGATCGCGGACTTTCTCGTGAAACACCCGCGCATGCCGGCCGACGGCGTGCCGTACTGGGACTTCGACGCGCCGGGTCTCCCGAACGTGCCGCGCGACAGCTCGGCCGCGGCGATCATGGCCTCGGCCCTCTTTGAACTCGCCGGCTTCGCCGACGCCGACCGCGCGGCCCTTTACCGCATGACCGCGGCCAGGCAGATGCGCTCGCTCGCTTCGCCCGCCTATCGGGCCGCGGTCGGCGCGAACGGCGGCTTCATCCTCATGCATGCGACGGGCCACCATCCCGAAGGCCGCGAGATCGACCTGCCGCTGGTCTACGGCGACTACTACTTCCTCGAGGCGCTGACGCGCTTCGAGGCGGCGATGAAGCGCTGATCCGGACTCATTCAGTCGCCTGTCGCCGACCGAGCGAGCTGCCCAGGACAAAATGGTGGAACCCAACCTCCGGGCGGGTTGCCGGACACACGCCCGCCAAAGCGCGCCCGGAGGCTGCACTCCACCGTGATCAACGGCATGAGTTCGGCTGATCGCCGGGCCTCGGCGGAAGCCCGGCCGCACCCGGATCCCGCAATCAAAAGAGCCCGGCTGATGCCGGGCTCTTGGTGAATCGAATCGAGTGGCGCCCTCAGGCCGGTGCGCCCGTGGGCTGGCCGGGAGGCGGCAGTTCCTTGCCCTTCTTGAGCTGCTCCTCGCGGGCCTTGCGTTCGCGCACCGTCTCCGGCTTGCCGAGCTCGGTCTTGACCACGGGCGAGCGAATCTCGCCGTGCTCGAGGATCTCCATGATGTGCTTGCCGTCGAGCGTCTCGTGCTCGAGCAGCGCAGCGGCGATCTTCTCGAGGGCCTCCTTGCGGGCGTGGAGGATCTCCTCGGCACGGGCGTACTGCTCGTTGATGATGCGGGAGACCTCGGCGTCGATCTTGCGTGCGGTCTCCTCGCTCACGTGCTTGGAGCGGGTGATCTCGCGACCGAGGAAGACGGTGTCCTCGTTTTCCCCATACGCGATGGGGCCGAGCGGGCTCATGCCGTAGTCGCACACCATGGCGCGCACCATCGCCGTCGCCTGCTTGATGTCGCCGGAGGCGCCGGTGCTGATGTCGTTGGTGAACATCTTTTCCGCGATGCGCCCGCCCATGGCCATGGCGACCTGGTTGAGCATCATCGTTTGGCTGCGCAGCAGGATGTCCTTGGTCGGGATGTAGGACGTGCTGCCGAGCGAGCGGCCGCGCGGGATGATCGTGACCTTGTGCACCGGAACAGTGCCGTCATCGAGCACGGCCTGGACGACGGCATGGCCGGCCTCATGCCAGGCGGTGCCGAGTTTTTCCTTCTCGTCCATCACGCGCCGGCGCTCGCGGCCGAAGAGGACCTTCTCGCGGGCGTCCTCGATGTCGATCATCTCGACCTTCTTCTTGTTGCGGCGGGCGGCGAGCAGCGCGGCCTCGTTGAGGAGGTTGGCGAGATCGGCGCCGGAGAGTCCCGGCGTGCCGCGCGCGAGCACGGCGAGGTCGACGTCCTCGGAGAGCGGGATCTTGCGGGCATGGACGCGCAGGATCTGCTCGCGGCCGATGATGTCGGGAAGATCCACATACACCTGGCGGTCGAAGCGTCCCGGGCGCAGGAGCGCCTGGTCGAGCACGTCGGGGCGGTTGGTCGCCGCGATGATGATCAGCCCCTCGGTCGTGTCGAAGCCGTCCATCTCGACGAGGAGGGAGTTGAGCGTCTGTTCGCGCTCGTCGTTGCCGCCGCCGAGGCCGGCGCCGCGCTGGCGGCCCACGGCGTCGATTTCGTCGATGAAGACGAGGCAGGGCGCGTTCTTCCGGCCCTGTTCGAACATGTCACGCACGCGGCTGGCGCCGACGCCGACGAACATCTCGACGAAGTCGGAACCGCTGATGGAGAAGAACGGCACGTCCGCCTCGCCGGCGATGGCCTTGGCGAGGAGGGTCTTGCCGGTGCCCGGAGGGCCGACCATGAGGATGCCCTTAGGGATGCGGCCGCCGACCTTCTGAAACTTCTTCGGGTCCTTGAGGAATTCGATGATTTCCTGGACCTCCTCCTTGGCTTCGTCGCAGCCGGCGACATCGGCGAAGGTCACGCGATCGCGGTCGCGTTGGAGCATCTTGGCGCGGCTTTTCCCGAAGTTGAGCGCACCGCGGCCCGCCTGGCGGATCTGGCGCACGAAGAGGAAGTAGACCAGGGCGATGAGCAGGACGAAGGGCAGGAACGGCAGGAAGTAGGACTGCCAGACGCTGCCGGCGCGCTCCTCCTTGAAGGCGCCCGTGTTGCGCAATTGGTCGAAGCTGTTCGGCGTGAGGTTGCCCTCGGCGCGGAAGCGGAAGGGCTCGGGCACGGCCACCGGAGTCTCGCCTTCGGCGGTCTTTTCCGGAGCGGCGACGGGGGTGCGCGGGAGCATCTTGCCAGCCACGACGGCCCAGTCGGGGCCGCCGGTCGGGTCGAACTTGATCACGGCGCCCTCGGCCACGCGGCCCTCTTGGGCGGCCGTGATCACCTCATTCATCCGCACGTCCCGGGGCGGTCCACCCTCCTGCGGGCCGCGGTACATCCACAGCGACGCGATGATGACGATGATGCCGAGCCAGATGAGGAGCAGCTTCGGCTGCATCTTCTCAGGATTCGGGCTCTTCAGGGGCATGCGCTTTTTGCGCTTCTCAGGCTCGGACATGATGTTGTGAACGTGATGGCAGTACGGTTAAGGACGCGGGACGATTGCTCCCGCCGGGGCATAAGTCAATTGAACGACGAGTTTCGTTCCAGAGCCCACCGCCCTATCGTCCGCCGGCGGCAGCCCTGGAACCCAAAGTGGAAGATTCTGCGCATCGCAGACCACCGGCAACCGGTCGCGCAACTCGCGCGGGATCTTGCGGTTGACCAACATATCCTGCAGTCGCGCGCTGCCCGGCGCACCCAGCGGGCGATACCGGTCCCCGGGCTGCCGGCACCGGATGAGGAACGGGCCGGCCGGCGCGGCCAGGAACACCGTCTGTGAGGGCGGAAAACGTCCGCCAAGGATATCCCGCCGCAGCGACCCGGTGAGGCGTAGCTGACTCGCGCGAATGACCGCACCGGCATGGGTCAACTCCGCCCCCACCGCCAAGAC
>JACSRI010000196.1 GCA_014879845.1 Opitutaceae bacterium | reverse complement strand
GTCGCGCTGATCAGCCTCGCCGCCGTCAGCCGCGTGGCCGCCGCTGAAACCCGATGGTCGCCCGCCCAGGCCGAAGTCGCCGCGCGCGTGAAGGCATGGGAAGTCGCATCGCTGGCCGGCGATGCCGACGCCATCATGAACCTCACCGCGCCAGGCTTTATGGGCTGGGATCTCGCCAAGCCCGAGCCCATAGACCGCACGGCCTACCGGGAAGAAGGGGTTGCCTTCTTCGCCCAGTTCGAGGTGCTCGAGTGCGCCCTGCCGGTCACCGCGATTCAGATCGATGGCGAGACAGCTGCTGCGTACGGACGCTATTTCGAGACCGTGCAGGATGCGACCGGCGCGCGCATGAAGCTGCAGGGCTCGTGGACCGCATCGCTTCTGCGACGTGGCAAGCAGTGGCTCTTTTTCAGTCTCTCCACGCTGGCCGATCGTCCCGCCACCGACGAAGCAGCGATCAAACGTGAAGTCGCCGAGGCGATGCGGGCGTTGCTCGCGGCCTTTTCCCGATCCGACATCGAGGCGGTTCTCTCCTACTTCGCCGACGATCCGGATTTTCGTGCCATCAACGACGAGGGCAAGGTGAGCAACGCCACGGACTTTCGGAAATCCAACCGCGAGTTCTTCGCCAACGTGGTCGGTGAAACCATCGAAACACGAAGCCAGAGCATCCGCGTGATCGATACGAACACGGCTGTGCTTTCGTGGCACGGGGGATTTCAGACGCGGATGAAGGATGGGACCACGCTCCAGTGCGATTCCTATGGGGCGACCTTCGTCTTTGGTCGCACCGACCGAGGCTGGAAGATCCTCAGCGACCACGAATCGGGCGCGCCGCTGGTCGTCGCAGGGACGGCGGGCAGCGCCGATGCCATCGGGCAGGAGATCACCCGGACACTAGCGGCCTTCGAGAATGCCGTCGAGAAGGTCGATCTCGGCGCGGTGCTCGCGCTCGCCGCCGATGTTCCGGAATTTCGCTACGTGATGCCGGACGGCGTGGTCACGGACTTTGCCGGATGGAAGCAGGGGCATATCGACTACTTCGCCACTGTCTCGGCTCATCGACTCACTGAAAAGAGCCAGCAGATCACCGTGCTCGCTCCGGACACGGCGCAAGTGACGTGGCTGGGCACGATGGACATCGTGCCGAAGGACGGCCCAGTGCAGCGCGTCGATCCGTTCGCCGCCACGTTTCTCTTCAAGCGCATCGGCGGTGCGTGGAAACTCGTCGCCCAGCACGAGTCCGGCCCGCAGCCGCGACCAATCGCCGCGGTCGTCACACCCGCAGGTGCCGCGATCGAGCTGCGCCGCGCCGATGCTGAACTCGTCGCGGCAGCCAACGACCGCGATCTCGAGCGGTGGCTCGCCTGCTTCGAAGACGACGCCACGCTGCTCCCGCCGAGCGCGCCGCCGATCGCCGGCAAGGACGCAATCCGCCCCGCCGCGGCCGGACTCATGAAATGCCCGGATTTCGCCGTCGCGCACACCATCACCGCAGTCGAGATGCTCCGCGGCGACACATCGGCCTGGGTCACATACGACTTCGTCTTCACCGCCAACGGCGAGGACGGCCGACCTATGACCGAGCGCGGCACCGATCGGACGCTGTACCGGAAAGGCCCCGACGGCCGCTGGCGCGTGCTGGTCGATTCCTGGCAGGTCGATGCTCCGCGGCATTGATGTGCCTTCCGCTCGACCCTGGACGTTCTGTCGACACGAGAGATCACGGTCTTCGAGGCAGACCGTCGTGCCTGTCAGCCGAGGCAGCGACAAGGCAGACGGCTGGAATTGTCGCACTCGGTCGGGCCATCCGCGGTGCCTGTGGGCACCGACAAAGCCAGGGCTCACCTACGCGCTTTCGCGCAAATCGTGCGGTCGCCCAGTTTTCTTCGCGCATCCTGTGAGTTGAACTGGCAACGTGCGGGGAATGAAACTCCGTTCGATTGAGCCATTCCTGGGTTTCCTGCTTTTGTCGGCTCTGCCCGCTTTCGCCGCGTCCATCGGTGCACAGACTCCGACGCCGCCGGCGCCGTCCCCGCTCGAGGGCTACACCTACGACGAGCCCTTCTTCCCGGGCGCGAAGTATGACAAGGGCGTGCCCACGCCCGACTCGATCCTTGGCTTCACGCTCGGCAGCGGGCCGGCCTCACCCGCGCAGATCGAGGCGGTGATCACCGCGCTGGCGAAGGAGAGCAAGCGCGCCAAGCTCGTGCGCTACGGCACCACGCACGAGGGCCGCCCGCTCCACTACCTCGTGCTCGCCTCCGAGGCCAACATCGCGCGTCTCGACGCGCTACGCGGCGACCTCGCGAAACTCGCCGATCCGCGCGCGATCGATGCGGCCGCCGCCGACAAACTCGCCGAGAAACTCCCCGTCGTCGCATGGATGGCCTACACCATCCACGGCAACGAACTCTCGAGCAGCGACGCCGCCCTCGCCGCCGCCTACCACCTCGCTGCAGGCAACGGCGACGACGTGAAGGCCCTGCTCGCCGAACTCGTCGTGATCATCGACCCGCTCATGAATCCCGACGGACGCGAGCGTTACCTCACGATGGCGCAGCAGAACCGCACCGCGCAGCCGAGCATCGACGACCAGTCCGTGCTGCACTCGGAGATCTGGCCGAGCGGGCGGATGAACCACTACCTGTTCGACATGAACCGCGACTGGCTCTGGGCCACGCAGCCCGAAACGCGCGGGCGCATCGCGGCGATCAGCCAGTGGAATCCGCACTTCTTCATGGAGAGCCACGAGCAGTTCTCGCAGGACACGTTCCTCTTCCTCCCGCCGCGTGAGCCGATCAACCCGCACTTCCCCGAGCACACGCTGCGCTGGGCCGAGGCCTTCGCCCAAGACCACGCCGCCGCCTTCGACGCGCGCGGCTGGCGCTACTACACCGGCGAGTGGAGCGACAACTGGTATCCCGGATACTCCTCGTCCTGGGCCCCGCTGCGCGGCGCGATCGCCAATCTCTACGAGCAGGCCCGCATCCACACCGACGCCGTGCGCCGCGAGGATGGGACACTCGAGACCTACCGCGAATCCGTGCACAAGCAGCTCGTGAGCACGATGGTCAACCTCGGCTCGCTTGCGAAAAACCGCCGCGCCGTCGTGCGCGACTTCCTCGCGGAAAAACGCGCCTGCGTCGCCGCCGACGCCCCGCATGCGCAACGCACGTTCGTCCTCCCGCCCTCGGCCAACACCGCGCGCTGGGCGCAGTTCCTCGATCTCCTGCATACGCAGGGCATCGAGTATCAGGTGGCGGAGAAGGGCTTCACCGCCTCGGGCACGGATCGCCTCAGCCTCGCCGTGACGGACCGCGAGTTCCCCGCCGGCACGGTGCTGATCCCCGGCCGCCAGCCGCTCGCGCGCCTCGTGGCCACGCTGCTCGAGTTCGACCCGCGCATGAAGACCGAGACGCTGGTCGAGGAGCGCCGCGAGCTGCTGCGCTTCAATCGCTCGCGCTTCTACGACATCACGGGCTGGAGCGCGACCATGCTCTACGACCTCGAATGCGTCACCCTCGCCGGCGAGCCGCCCGCCGCGGCCGCCGCCAAGGTCGCGTCGACGCCGCCCGCTCGTCCTGCGGGTCGTATCGAGAAGTCGGGCACGACGGTCGGTTGGGTGATCGACGGCGCCGACGACGCCAGCGTGGTCGCCGCCGGGCGTCTGATGGAGCGCGGCGTGCGCGTGCGCGTCTCGAACAAGTCCTTCACCTTCGATAGCCGCGCCTACGCGCGCGGCTCGGTCGTCGTCACGCGCAAGGACAACACGTTCTTCAAGGGCGGCCTCGAGCAGGCGCTGACCGAGGTGGTGCAGGCCGCCGGCGCCACGGCGACCGGGCTCATTTCCGGCATGGGACCGGGGGACATCCCCGATCTGGGCGGCGAGCATTTCGTGCTCCAGCACGCGCCGCGCATCGCGGTGGTCGGACGCGATCCATTTTCTCCCTACAGCTACGGCGAGTGCTGGTACGTCATCGACCACGTGCTCGGGCTGCGGGCGTCCTATATCGATTTCGGCCAACTCGGCGGCACCGACCTGCGCCGCTACAACGTGATCGTGCTGCCCGCCGGCGATGCGTCCGCGCTCAAGGACCAGATGGAGTCGCTGCGCGCCTGGGTGCAGGCGGGCGGCACGCTCATCGCGATCGAGTCCTCGGCCGAGGCGGTCGCGGTCGAGACCGCCGGCATCGGCTCGATCCGGCTGCTGCCCGACATCCTCGCCAAGCCCGAGCCCTACCTGCAGGCGGTGATCCGCGAGTGGGAGGGCCGCACGGCCGAGGTCGACGCCGCGACGGTGTGGTCGTTCACCGCGCCGAGCGGCGAGCGGGCGACGAAATTTCCGTGGAAGGGCGCGGCGATCGCCGGCGACGACAGCCCGTCCGAGGACGAGATCAAGCGCCGCGATGCCTGGCGGAAGATCTTCATGCCGCAAGGCAGCGTGCTCGCAGGCCGCGTCGACGACCGCTCGTGGCTGACCGCGGGCTGCGGCGAGTTCGTCCCCGTGATGTATGCCAGCGGCGTGGTGCTCGCCGTGCCGCCGGGTGTGGAGGCGCCCGTGCGCGCCGGGCACTTCACTGTCGCGCCGCCACCGCCGGAGCCGCCCGTCGTCGCTGCCGAAGGCGATCCCAAGCCGGATGCGGCCAGGGATGACGCAGCCGAAGAATCGAAGGACAAGGAGGCCGAGGAACCGCCTCCCGGCTGGACGATCGCGCCTCCCGGCCACGAACTGCGCCTGCGCATGAGCGGCCTGCTCTGGCCCGAGGCGGCCGAGCGGCTCGCCAACTCCGCGCTGCTCGCACGCGAGGGCGTGGGCTCAGGTCAGGTCATTCTCTTCGCCTTCGACCCCGTCTTCCGCGCCTCGACACCGGGCACCGCCCGTGTGTTCACCAACGCCGTGGTTTACGGCCCGGGCATGGGCGCGCGGCAGCCGATCGTGCCGTAGACCGCAAGCCGCACCATCATCCGGTCGCGTCGATCACGTCGCGCGGCCGGAAACACGAGGGGCGCAGCGATGTTCGCTGCGCCCCTCGTCGTTTCGAAACGTCCAGAAAAGACTCAGCCGAAGTTGAGCCACTGCGAGACCGGTCCCTGGAAGAACCCGAGAACCAGCGTCGCCAGGCCCAGCACGGCGAGTGTCACGCGACCGCCGAGCGGCATCGCGCGGATCTCGAGTTCGAGCGCACCCGGCTCGCGCGGAACTACGCGCGTGAACTCGAAGAGCGCCATCTTGATCCAGCCAAAGTAGTAGTAGATCGAGAGGATCACACCCGCGATGGCCACGCCGAGCAGGCCGTAGAGCCCGGCCTGAAACGCAGCGATGAAGAGCAGGACTTTGCCGATAAACCCGGCCAGCGGCGGAATGCCGGCGAGCGAGCCGAGGCCCACCGCGAGCACGCCACCAAGCAGCGGGCTGCGTTTGCCGAGGTCGACGAACTCGTCGGTCTCGAGGCCGGCGTCGTCGGTCTTCGCGAGATGTGAGAGCACACCGAACACCGCCATCGAGGCCGCCATGTAGACGAAGAGGTAGAACACCACGGCGCCGCTCGCCCACTTCGCTGCCGGATACGTGGCGGCCGTCACGCCGAGAAGCAGGTAACCCGCGTGCGACACACCGGAAAGACCCATGAGGCGCTTGGTGTTGCGCTGCGTGAGCGCGGCGAGGTTGCCAAACAGGATCGTGGCACCGGCGACGAAGACGAGGCCGTGCCGCAGCACGCTGTCGCCGACCGGGAAGACCTGGGTGACGAGGTTGAGCAGCACGCCAAAGCCCGCGGCCTTCGAGCCCACCGCGAGAAAGGCCGTGATCGGCGTGGACGCGCCTTGATACACGTCGGGGATCCAGATCTGGAACGGCACGGCGCCGACCTTGAAGGCCACGCCGCAGAGCACGAGGATCATGCCGATGATCGCGACGGTGTTGCCGGCATTGAGCGTGAGAAAGGTGTGCAGGGCGTCGAAGCCAAGGGCATTGGCGGAGGCACCGGGCAGCGCCTTGTTGCCGGCCACGCCGTAGAGCAGCACGATGCCGAAAGTCAGCATGGCTGAGCTGAGCGCGCCGAGGATCAGGTACTTCAGGCCGGCCTCGAGCGAGGTCGAGGAGCGGAAGTAACTCACGAGGATGTAGAATCCGACCGTCACCGTCTCGAGCGCGACGAAGAGCATCACGAAGTGATGACTCTGCACGAGGAGCATCATCGCCCCGGTCACAACCAGCACGATGTGGAAGAACTCCACGCGCGGCAGCGTCTGCCGCTCGAGCGCACCGATGCCCATCCACGTCACGAGCGTGCTCGTGAGCAGGAAAAACACGCGAAAGGCATCGCCGATGCCGGAGTGCACGAGCAGGCCGCCGAACGACGCGCCGTGGAAGCCGGCATCGCGCGAAATCGTGAAGAGCAGGCCGGCGAGCAGGGCGAGCTGGCCGACGAGGGCCGCGCGCGGGATCAGCCGGTGGTGCGCCCGCGGCAGCACGATCTCCAGCACGAGCAGGCCGAGCGCGAGCAGGCCGAGCGCGATCTCAGGCGCGATGGCCGACCAGGTGTTGGCGTTGGCGAGGCTTTGGTAGTCCACGGAAATTCAGGTTCTGATTTTCACCCCAGAGGGCACCGAGAACACAGAGGTGACATCGTGTTCGCTACTCGCTCCTGGCTACTTCGCTGGTCGGCGACTTGCCGCCGGTCAGCGCGGCGTTGATGCCTTCGGTGATCGATCGCGGCCAGAAGCCGATCGCGATCAGCACGGCGAAAAGGATGAGGGCCGGGATGCGCTCGGCCCAGCGCAGGTCGATGACGGGCTCGGCGAGTTTCTTTTCAAACGCATCGGTCGGCTGGCCAAAGAAGATGCGGCCCACCGCGCGCAGGCCGTAGATCGCGGAGATGATCACCCCCAGCGCCGTCGGAAAAAGCACCCACGGCTGCCACTGCCAGATCGCGACGAAGACGGTGAACTCGGCCCAGAAATTGGCGAGGCCCGGGCCGGGCACCGCGATGCTGGCGAGCATGGCCGTGACAAAAAACGCCGCGAGCACGGGAGCCTTCTTCACCAAGCCGCCCATCTCGTGCATGTCGAACGTGCCGGTGCGATGATAGAGGCTGGTCGCGAGCATGAAGAGCAGCGCGACCGTCAGGCCGTGCGCGACCATGAGCAGCACCGCCGCGCCCGCGCCAAGCGTCGAGGCCGTGGCGATGGCGAGGAAGGCGTAGCCCATGTGCATGACCGAGCTGTAGCCGATCAGCTGCTTCACATCGCGCTGCGTCATCGTGATGAGGCCGACGACCACGATGTTGCCCAGCGCGAGCCACGTAAGGATCGAAGACCACTGCGCCGGACCCGCCGGAAGGAGCGGCAGCGCGATCTGCACGAGGCCGTAGAGGCCGAACTTCTTCAGCACGCCGGCGTGCAGCATCGCGGCCGATGAAGGCGCAGCACCGTAGCCGAGCGGCGCCCACGTGTGGAACGGCCAGAGGGAGACGAGGATGCCGAAACCCAAAAGGAGGAAGCCGAAGGCGTATTTCTGCACCGAGGCGCTGAGCGGAGTCTCGGCGAGTTCGTTGCGCAGGTCGATCAGGCTGAACGACGACGCATCGCTCTGCACATAGAGGTAGATCAGGCCCGCGAGCGAAAGCATCGCGCCGACGGTCAGGTAGACCGTCATCTTCATCGCGGCGTACTGCCGGTCGCGCCCGCCCCAGATGCCGACCATGATGAAGGTCGGGATGAGCGCCATCTCGTGGAAGAAATAGAAGAAGAAGACGTCGATCGACGCGAAGACACCCATCAGCCCCGACTGCATGAAGAGCAGCAGGAGCAGATACTGATAGGCGCGCTCAGCCCTGGCCTGGATGGCAAAGAGACCGGCGGCGAGACCGACCACCCCGGCGAGGACGAAGAGCGGGAGGGCGATGCCGTTGAGGCCGAGGTGCAGTGTGATGCCGAGACCCTCGAGGCCCGTAGCCCAGCGACCGATGAATGCGTATCCGCCCGGCGTGGACGGCGCGTAGCTGTACCAGCACCAGAGCGAGACAACCGCGGGGACGACGAAGCCCACGAACGCGATCGCGCGCACCGCCCGGCCCCAGTAATTTTTCCCGCCGAGCAGGATGAGCGCGCACACCAGCGGTGTCGCGATGGCCAGCGGGAGAAGGAGGGAGTCGTTCATCGAGAAGTTCGATCTGAAGGGACCACAGAGGTCACAGAGGAGACACAGAGATCACGGAGCGCGCTGCGTGTGCGCTGGCCAAAGGTCAACTCTGTGACCTCTGTGTCCCCTCTGTGGCCTCTGTGACTGGATTGCATCGCTAGAATCCGAAGGCGAGGAACCAGAAGGCGAGCAGGCCGCCGAGGAACCAGTAGACGTAGCCGTGGATGTTGCCGGTCTGCAGGCTCTTGGCCGCGATGCCGAGCACGCCGGCCACGGCCGCCGAGCCGCGCACAACGAGGCCGGAGATCAGGAGGTGCTCGAGGAATCCGAGGAGCTCGGCCACGCGCTGCTGGACGTTCGCGACATACCAGTTGTAGGCGACGTCGAAGCAGCGCTGCACGCCAACGAGGAGCGCGTGGAGCGGGCGGATGGAGGTCTCGAGCCGGTCGTTCGCAGCGCCCCAGCCGTAGAGCAATCGTCCACCGACAAAGCCCAACGCGACAATCACCGCGCTCGTGACAAGCAGGCGGTGGTGCGTGGCCGCATCGGGATGCGGAAGCGAATTCACGAGGGCATCAAGCGGCGGCTGATAAACAAGGTTGGCCCCACCGACGATCGCCAATACGGCGAGCACGAGCAGCGGAACCAGCATCACCATGGGACTTTCGTGCGCGTGGTCGGAGTGATCGGACTTGGGGCGGTCCCAGAACACTGTCACCCAAAGGCGCGTCATGTAGAACGCTGTGAGCAACGCACCAGCGAGGAGGAATTTCTCCGCGACGGGGCTGACCTGTCCGGCGAGATAGAGAATCGTGTCTTTGCTCCAGAAACCCGAAACCCAGGGGAAGCCGATCAATGCCACATAGCCGGCGGTGAACGTCACAAACGTCACCGGCATCTTCTTCGCGATGCCGCCCATCTTGAAGATGTTCTGCTCGTGGTGGCAGCCGTGGATGATCGAGCCGGCGCCGAGGAAGAGCAGGGCCTTGAAGAACGCATGCGTGGTGAGGTGGAACATCGCGGCGGCCGCACCGACCGTGAGCGCGGCGTGGCCGGCGTGCTCGGGATGCTTGGCCGCGTACATCGTGCCCAACGCGAAGGCTGCGACCATGTAGCCGAGCTGCGAGACGGTCGAGTAGGCCAGGATCTTCTTGATGTCCTTCTGCGTGACGGCGCAGACGCCGGCGTAGAGCGCGGTGGTCACGCCGACGATGAGCACGACGTTGAGCGCGTCGGCCGTCATCATGAAGTGGATGCGGCAGAGCAGGTAGATGCCGGCCGCGACCATCGTGGCGGCGTGGATTAGCGCGGAGACGGGCGTCGGGCCTTCCATCGCGTCGGGGAGCCACACGTGCAGCGGCATCTGGCCGGACTTGCCGACCGCACCGCAGAAGAGGAGCAGCGCGATGCCGGTGAGCGCGAGCGACGGATCCGCGGCGATCTGCGCCGAGATCTCGGTGAGGTTGAGCGTCTTGAACTGCATCCACGCCCAAGCGATGCCGATGAGGAAACCGAAGTCGCCGACGCGGTTGGTGATGAAGGCCTTGTTCGAGGCGGCGACCGCGGACGGCCGCTCCAGGTAGTAGCCGATGAGCAGATACGAGCTCACGCCCACGAGCTCCCAGAAGATGAAGAGCATCGCCAGGTTGTCGGCCAGGACGATGCCGAGCATCGAGAACATGAAGAACGACATGCACCCGAAGAAGCGCGCGATCGAGGTGTCGCCCTTCATGTAGCCCAGCGCGAAGACGTGGATGAGGAAGCCGACGAAGGCCACCACCCCGAGCATCACCTTCGAGAGCGGGTTGATCAGAAACCCGAGCGAGAGCGAGAAGTCGCCGAGCGTGAGCCACGGCACTGACACGGCGGCATCGCCCATGCGGAAGATGAGGTGACCCGCGATCAACGCGATGGCGCCGGCGGCGCCGACCGACAGGACCTGCGCGATCGTACCGGCGCGCCGGAAGAAGAACGCGATGAGCAGCGCCGATGTCAGCGGGACGGCGAGGAGCAGGAGTGCGAGCAATTCGGGCGAAAGCATCGGACGAAGGTCAGTTCTTCAGCGTGCCGAGTTCCTCGACCTGCACCGTGTGGCGCTTGCGGAAGAGGGCAACAATGATGGCCAGGCCGACCGCGACCTCGGCCGCGGCCACGGTGATGATGAAGAACACGAAGACATTGCCGTCCATCGTGCCGTTGTAGCGGGAGAACGCGACGGCTGCGAGGGTCGCGGCGTTGAGCATGAGCTCGAGGCTCATGTAGATCACGAGCGTGTTCTGGCGCAGCAGCACGCCGATGAAGCCGATGACGAACAGCATGCCGGCCACGGCGATGTAGTGGTTGAGGCTGATCGTCGCGATCACCGGCAGCAGCGTGGAGAGTGGAAGAGCGGACATGGCGCGGTGGTGCTCGGCGGCCCGATCAGGCCGTGGGCCCTTGTTTCGAAGCGTCGAAGCGCTTGCTCAGGACGATCACGCCGATCATGGCGATAAGGAGGAGAAAACCGGTCACCTGCATGGGCAGCAGGTAGCGCGTGAAGAGCAGCGCGCCGAAATCCTTCAGGCTGGCGCCCACGCCCGGATCGGCCGGCGGCGCGACCGCGAGCGACGGGGCCTGGTAGAGCACCCCCACGCCGGTGAAGAGCAACGCCGCGGCCGCCAGCGTGGCTATGGCCGTGACGGGTCGAAACTTCTGGCGGTCGCCCCCCTTCACATCGAGCAGCATGATAATGAAGAGGAACAACACGATGACCGCGCCCGCGTAGACCAGCACCTGGATGACCGCGAGGAAGTAGGCCTCGAGCAGCACGAAGAGCGACGCCATGCCGAGGAACGACACGATCATGAAGACCGCGGAGTTCACGGCATTGCGGTTCGCGACGACCAGGATGGCCGACGCGAGCGTCAACGTGGCAAAGATGTAGAAGAAGGCGTCAGACATGACGGCTGAGGGTGTAACCACGGATGAACACGGATGGACACGGATGGAATGCAGAGTCCAAGACACAGAGTCCGCGCGTCCATTCAGCAGAGAGCGTCCGGTAGATGATCTCTGGATCTGTGTTCATCCGTGTTAATCCGTGGTTCAAAAACTCAGTGGGCGTTGCCGTGTTTTTCCGCGGCGAGCTTCTTGTCCCACTTGAAGTGCTCGTCGGGCAGCGTGCCGCCCATTTCGTAGAGCTTTTTCTTGTTGTGGACGAAGTCAGCGCGCGAGGTGTGCGTGATCGAATAGGTCGTCTGCAGCCAGATCGCCTCCTCGGGGCAGACCTCCTGGCACAGGCCGCAGTAGATGCAGCGCAGCATGTCGATCTCGAACTCCTGCGGCGCCTTCTCGACGTGGGCGTGCGGGCTGTCCGCGGGAATCTCACCAGGCGTGATGCGGATGGCCTTGGGCGGGCAGACGAATTCGCAGAGCTGACAGGACACGCACTTCTCACGGCCGTTCGGATCCATCACGAGCGTGGGCGCGCCACGATAGCCGGCGGGGATGGGCGGGCGCTGCTCGGGATACTCGATCGTGACCTTCGGCTTCCACATCAACCGCCACGTGCGGCGCAGGCCGGCGGCGATCTCGGGCAGGTACATGCGCTCCGACCAGGTCAGAGGCTTGCGTTCGAGGACTTTGATTCCGACGGCCATGGCGGGGGAAATCTCAGAGGAAACGGTCGATCGCGGCGATGCCGAGCGCGCAGACGATGAGGTTGGCGATGGCCAGCGGCAGAAGCCGGCGCCAGCCGATGCTCATCACCTGGTCATAGCGGAAACGCGGCACGGTCCAGCGGACCCAGATGAAGAAGAAGAGGAAGAAAACCACCTTGGCCGCGAAGGTGGCGAACGCGATGAGCGCGCCCGGGATGCCCGTGGCGAGCCAGGCCCAGCCCGTCATGCCCGCGACCTCGATCCAGTCAAAACCCGGCAGCGGATGCCACCCACCGAAGAACACGAGCGTGATCACGCACGCGCCGACGGTCATGTTCGCATACTCGCCGACGAAGAAGAACCCGAACTTGAAGCTGCTGTACTCCGTGTGGTACCCGCCGACGAGGTCGGTCTCCGACTCCGGCATATCGAAGGGCAGGCGGTTGGTCTCGGCGAAGAGCGCGATGACGAAGACCAGCGCCGAGAGCGGCTGCGTGAGCACGAACCACCAGTTGTGCTGGGCCTCGACGATGCGCACGAGGCTGAGCGAGCCGCTCGCGCCCGGGCCGTTGATCCAGATGAAGACCGGCAGCACGGCCAGGCCCATCGCGAGCTCGTAGGACACGAGCTGGGCCGAGGCGCGCACGCCTCCGAGGAACGGATACTTCGAGTTCGACGCCCAGCCGGAGAGCACGAGCGCGTAGACACCGAGCGAGGCGAAGGCGAAGATGAAGAGCAGACCGACGTCGACGTTGGCCAGGATGAGCGTCTTCACCGCGCCAGCGGCGTCGAAATACTGGCCGAAGGGAACAACCGAAATCGTCACCAGCGCCGGCACGAAGGCGATGATCGGCGCGAGGACGAAGTAGATCTTGTTCACGTGCGCCGGGATGACGTCCTCCTTGAAGAGGAATTTCCCGCCATCGGCCAGCGGCTGGAAGATGCCGAGGCGCGTGAGGAAACGACCGACCACCGGGATCGCCGCGATGATCGGCAACGACGTGCGGTTCGGGCCAACGCGGCCCTGGATCCAGGCGGAGACCTTGCGCTCGGCGAGGACGGAATACATGCACACGCCCATCACCACGGAGATGACGACGAGGCCGAGCGCGACGCGGATGAGAAGATCGAGCCAGTCCATGATGCGTTAGCCGGCTTTCACCGCGGTGACAGCGGCGGGATCGTAGCGGAGCGACTTGCCCTCGACGAAAGGCAGGCCCGCGAAGGAGGAGCCATCGAGCACGACACCGGTCGGCTCGATGGCCTGGAAGGAGAGGCCCTTGAGCAGCGGCACCTCGGCGGCGATCGACGTCCAGACCGTGTCGACGGTCGAGGCAGTGGACACGCCCGTGAGGTTGGCCAGCAGCGAGGCGAGGAGGACGAGATCGTCGGCCGCACCGTCGGGACCGGGCACGGCGCGCACGAACTTCTGCAGGCGGAACTGCTGGTTCACGAAGCTGCCGAACTTTTCGAACACCGTGAGGCCCGCGAGCACGACGGCGGCCTTGGCGGTGATCGCGTCGGCCTGCGTGGCGAGGGCGACGATCTGCACCTTGGCGAGCTGCGCCTCGGTGAGTCCGGCGGCGGTGAGGTCCTCGCCGTGCACGAGCAAGGTCTTCACGCGGCCCGCGTCGATGTCGGCGGCGAGGTCGGTGAGTTTCTGCTCCGGAAGCTTGGAGATCAGCCCGGTGACGAGCGCGCCGCGCACGTTCGGGTTGCGGTCGGCGGAGACGAGGAGGTCGTCACCCTGCCCCACCCGGCTGACGAGACGCACGGAGGCGCCGCCGAGCGCGGTGGCGATCTTCTTGAGAACCCACTGCTCCTCCACGCTGGCGCGGCCGGAACCGACGATCGCGACCGAACCGCTCTTGAGCAGCGTCGTCGCTTCGCGGATCGCGTCGGCCGTCGACGCGGCCTGGCCGCGGACGAGGAAGGACTTCAGGCGCGTGGGCGCCTCAACCTGCTTGTAGAGCTCGCGGCCGGAGTCGGGCATCCACGTGTCATTCACCGCGTCGTTCTGCCGCGGCGTGATGCGGTAGATCTTCCCCTCGCGCGACCAGACCTCGGTGTTGCAGCCGGTACTGGTCTCGGTGTCGATGCTCGGCGTCTGCTTGAGGAACCAGACGCGCATCTTGAAGCGGAAATCCGTGCTCGTGAGCGCGCCGACCGGGCAGATGTCGACGGTGTTGAGCGAGTAGTTGTTTTCCAACTTCTTGCCCGGATAGCAGGTGAGCGTCGAGTAGCTGCCGCGCTCGGTGAAGCCGAGCACGTCGTCCTTGGCGATCTCGCGGCTGAAGCGGATGCAGCGCGAGCAGAGGATGCAGCGTTCGTCATCGAGCGTCACGCGCGGGCCGAGCTGCGTGCGCTTCGGCTTCACGTTTTTCTGCTCCTCAAAGCGCGAGTAGCCCTTGCCGTAGCCCGTCGCGAACTCCTGGAGACGGCATTCGCCGGCCTGGTCGCAGATCGGGCAGTCGAGCGGATGATTGATGAGGAGAAACTCCTGCACGCCCTCGCGGCACTTCTTCACCACGTCGGACGTGGTGCGGATGTGCATGCCGGGCGCGGCCTTCGTGCCGCAGGCGATGGCGGGGCCGGGCATCCACTGGATGAGCGGCGAGCCGTCGGGATTGGTCATCGGCTTGCCGGTGGCGCGGTCGCGGCCGGGCATGCCCATCTCGACCAGGCACATGCGGCAGTTGCCCGAGACGGTGAGTTTCGGGTGATAGCAATAGTGCGGGATCTCGACGCCGGCGCTGGCGGCGACATCGACGATGTTCGCGCCCGGGCGGCAGCGGACATCCCTGCCGTCGAGGTTGATCGTGATCAGGCCGTCGTCTTTGGGCTGGTCGCTCATTTTTCGATCAGGCGCGCATCGCGGCTCATGCCGAGGCGGTTCTCGCGCGTCTTCGCTTCGATCTCGGGACGGAATTTGTCGATGTAGCTCTGCACCGGCCAGGTCGTGGAGAAACCCATCGGGCAGACGGTGCGGCCACCGATGTTGCCGGCCATGTCGTAGAGGGTCGTGAGGTCGCGCTCGCGCGCCTCGCCGCCGCACATGCGGTGCGTCATCTTCTTGGCCCAGAGCGAACCCTCACGGCAGGGCGTGCACTGGCCGCAGCTCTCGTGGGCGTAGAACGCGACGAGGTTGGCCAGGGCCTCCATGATGTCGACCGAGTCGTCCATCACGATCACGGCACCGGAGCCCGACATCGAGCCGGCCGAGGCGATGCCGTCGAAATCGAGCGGGATCTCGTCGAAGGTGAACTCGTGGGGCGTGCCGTCGGGCTTCTTGCCTTTAAACTTCTCGTCGTAGCGGAGAATCTTGGACGAACCGCCGCCGGGCACGATGGCCTTGAACTTCCGGCCCGGGAGCGGGCCGCCGCAGATGTCGTTGAGCAGCTGGCCGAAGGTGATGCCGGCGACCTCGTAGTAGCCGGGGCGCTGCACCTGGCCGGACACGCACCAGATGCGCGTACCGGTATTGTTGTTACGGCCGATCTTGCAGTACTCCGCCGCGCCCATGCGCAGGATGTGCGGCACGTTGCAGAGCGTCTCGACGTTGTTGACGATCGTCGGGCACTGGTAGAGGCCGAGCACGGCCGGGAAGAACGGGGGCTTGATGCGCGGGTAGGCGCGCTTGCCCTCCATCGACTCGATCAGGCCGGTCTCCTCGCCGCAGATGTAGGCGCCGGCGCCGCGGTGCACGATGATGTCGCAGGAGTAGGACGAGCCGCAGATGTTGGCCCCAACGTAGCCCTTGGCGCGGGCCTCCTCGATCGCCTGGTTGAGGATCTTCGCGCCCTTGGGCATCTCCTCGCGGATGTAGATGAAGGCGAGCGCGACGTTGTTGGCGAAGGCGGAGATCATCACGCCTTCGATCAACTGGTGCGGGTCCTTGTGCACGAGCTGGCGGTCCTTGAACGTACCGGGCTCGGACTCGTCGCAGTTGACGATGAGGTAGATGGGTTTGCCGCTCTTGCGGTCGACGAGGTCCCACTTCACGCCGCAGGGGAAACCGGCGCCGCCGCGTCCGCGCAGGCCGGAGTTCTTGATCTCCGTGCGGATGTCCTCGGGCTTCAAACCCACGGCCTTCTTCAACATCTCGTAGCCGCCGACCTTTTCATAGCTGGCGAGGTCGATCCCGTAGGCGGGATCGTCGGCGTGCTTGAGGAGGAGTCGTGTCTCGGTGACGGGCATCTGCGAATTGCGGAGTGGCGAGGGCGGATTGCGGAATGAGCAGCGGGAGGGCGCGTCAGTTCTTCGTCGGCGTGGGCGTGCCGCCGGCGGCGCGCTTCTTGATCTCGGCGATGACGGGGCCGAGCTTGTCGGGCGTCAGGTTTTCAAAGAGGTCCTCGTCGACGAGGGCGACCGGGCCGGTGCCGCAGGCGGCGAGGCACTCGGCGTATTCGAGCGTCACCGACCCGTCGTCACTCGTGTGGCCCATCTTGCAGCCGAGTTCCTTTTCGAGGATCTCGCCGGTCTTGTAGCCGCCCATGAGCGCGCAGGAGAGCGTGCGGCAGACGCGCACCCAGACCTTGCCGATCGGCTTCTGGCGGTAGGACGGGAAGAACGTCACGACCTCGAGCACATTGATCGGCTGAAGCTCGAGCCGCGCCGCGACCCACTCGATCGCCTCGTTGGAGATGACGCGCTTCTCCTCCTGGATCTCGTGCAAGACCATCATGAGCGCGCTGCGCTTCTGCGGGTAGCGCGCGATCATGCGATCGATCTTTTCGACGGTCTCGGGCTTGAGCTGAAAGGCCATGTGCGGGTGTCGCAGGTCGGAAGGTGTCAGCGGTCGCACTCGCCCATGACGAAGTCGAGGCTGCCGAGGATGGCGGCGAGGTCGGCGACCATCGCACCGACGGCGACCTTGGGCAGGACGCTGAGGGAGGAGAACGACGGAGAGCGGATCTTCAGGCGATACGGCACGCCGCCGCCCTTCGAGTGGATGAAGAAGCCGAGCACGCCTTTGGGATTTTCCGCCTCGAAGTAGACTTCGCCGGCCGGCATCTGCGGGCCCTCGGTCACGATCATGAAGTTCTGGATCAGCTCCTCCATGCTCGTGAGGATCTTGTCCTTCTTCGGGGCGAAGATGCGCTTGGCGTCCTCGCAGTACCATGCGCCACCGGGGAACGTGGCGATGATCTGGCGGATGAGGCGCACGGACTGGCGCATCTCCTCGATGCGGACGAGGTAGCGGTCGTAGCAGTCGCCCTTGGTCCCGACGGGCACGTCGAAGTCGTACTGCTCGTAGCCGAGGTAGGGCTTGTCCTTGCGCATGTCCACGGCCACGCCGCTGGCGCGCAGGTTGGCGCCAGTCAGGCCGTGGGCGATGGCCACATCCTTCGGGATCACGCCGACGCCCTCGGTGCGATCGAGGAAGATGCGGTTGCGCGTGAGGAGCTTGTCGACCTCGTCAATGACGGGGAGCACGCCCTCGCAGAACTTGAGCACGCGGTCGAGCCAGCCGTCGGGGATGTCGCGCGACATGCCGCCGATGCGCGTGTAGCTCGTGGTGAAGCGTGCTCCGGTGAGCTCCTCGAAGAGGTTGTAGAGCTTCTCGCGCTCGGTGAACGTGACGAGGAAGATCGTCATCGCGCCCGTATCCATGCCGTAGACACCCACGCCGAGCAGGTGTGAGGACACGCGGGCCATCTCGCAGATGAGGGCGCGGATGGCCTGGCAGCGGGGCGGCAGCTCGAGCCTGGCGAGGCGCTCGACGGCGAGGGCGTAGGCGACGTTGTTGGCGAGCGGGGCGAGGTAGTCCAACCGGTCCGTGTAGGGCACGAACTGGTTGTAAGTCATGTTCTCGGCGATCTTCTCGTCGCCACGATGCAGATACCCGATGACCGGGTCGCACTTCACGACGGTCTCGCCGTCGAGTTCGAGCTGGAGGCGGAGCACGCCGTGCGTCGCAGGGTGCGACGGGCCCATGCTGATCGAGAGCTTCTCGGTCTCGAACTCGGCGGGCTCGGCCGAGGCGGCGCGGGCGGCGTTTTCCGGGAAGGTGTAGTCGGTGGCCATCGATCAGGAGCCGGGCTTGGGTTTCTTCTCGTTCCAGCTCTCGTCGCGGGCGCGGGGCTCGCGCTTGCTGACAAAGTCCTGTTGCGGCGCCACGAACGGGCCGCCGGCCATCGGCGCGGGCATGACCTTCGTGCCGGTTTCGGCCTGGATCTCGTCGTCCGGCAGAGGCGTCTCAATGCCAGCGAGAGGGAAATCCTTGCGCAGCGGATGATGCGGGTAGCTGTCCCACATCAGGATGCGGCGCAGATCGGGATGGCCCTCGAAGCGGATGCCGAAAAAGTCATACGCCTCGCGCTCGTGCCACTCGGCGGCGGGCCAGATACTCACCACGGACGGCACGGCCGGCGGCTCGGTGGCGGTGCACTCCGTAGCGAGGCGGATGACGTCGTAGGACTTGGTCGTGACGAGGTGGTAGATCACACCGAAGCGCGGCGAGGCGTTCACGCCCCAGTCCATCCCGGTGATGTCCGTGAGCAGGTCGAAGCCCTGCTCGTCGCGCAGAAAGCGCATCACTTCGAGAAGCACGGAGGCCGGGACGTTGAAGGCCGGGCAGTCACCACTCGGGCGCGCGCTCACCTGCGGAAACCGTGCGGTGAGCGTGGAAATTTCGATCACGGCGGGCATCAGGCCTCAGGTTTGAGAAGGTTGGTGAGCGCAGGTTCGCGACGAACCTGCTGCTGCAGCTTGATGAGCGCGTCGAGCAGCGCCTCGGGACGCGGCGGGCAGCCGCTGACATACACGTCGACCGGGATGATCCGATCCACGCCCTGAAGCGTGGCATACGAGCGATACATGCCGCCCGAGGAGGCGCAGGCCCCCATGGCGATGACCCAGCGCGGCGCGGCCATCTGGTCGTAGATGCGGCGCACGGCCGTGGCCATCTTGTAGGTCACGGTGCCGGACACGATCATCACGTCGGACTGGCGCGGCGAAAAACGCATCACCTCGGCGCCAAAGCGCGAGATGTCGTGCCGAGCGGCACCGGAGGCCATGAGCTCGATCGCGCAGCACGCCAGACCCATGGGCATCGGCCACATGGAATGGGTGCGGATCCAGTTCACGACGGCATCGGCTTTGGACACGATGACATCGCCCTCGATCTTGCTGTTGTACGTGTAGTCTGTGTTTGCGGAAACCATGTCGGCTTCGGGCCCCGGGACGGAGCAAGCGATGGACCGTATGGAGCGCATTTTTCACGCGCAAGCGGCTTCTCGCCAAATCAGGGCCAACACATGCGCAATCGAGCGGCTCCGCCCGCATACTGGGAAATTCCCGGATTTGCCGTTGACCGCGGCAAAACCGTGCCGTTTAGCTTTCCCTTCGGCTCCGACCGGCCGAGTCGATCTGCATTCCTTGTGCAGTCGCACCCAACGGAGAGGTGACAGAGTGGTCGATTGTGCATGCTTGGAAAGCATGTGTACGGGAAACCGTACCGAGGGTTCGAATCCCTCCCTCTCCGCCATGGGTTTTCGTCGATCCGACCCCACCCCGCTCAACCGTCGGCGACTCCGCTCCCGACCAGCGAGGGGAGTTCCTCGGGCCGCACCCCGCGCGCGCGCAACTCGCGCAGGCTCAGGGCGGCATGGCGCTTGGCCAGCCGACGGCCCTCGGCGTCCCGCACGAGTGGACAGTGAAAAAACGCCGGCGGCTGCCAGCGCAGCGCCCGGTAGAGCGTGAGCTGCCGAGCCGTCGAGAGCAGCAGGTCTTCGCCCCGAACGACTTCGGTGATGCCCATGGCCGCGTCGTCCACGACGACGGCGAGCTCGTAGGCTGGAGCGTCGTCGCGCCGCCAGATGACGAAGTCCCCGAAATCGCGTCCCGCGACAAACCGCCGCGGACCCATCCGCCCGTCGACGAACTCCACGGTCTCGCCGTCGGTCACCCGAAACCGCAGCGCCACCGGCGCCCCGTCGGCCGGCCGCGCGGCGCGCGCGCGACACGTTCCCGGGTAGAGGGGCTCGCCACTCTCGTCATGGGGCGCACCTGCGGCCTCGGCCAGGTCCCGGCGCGAGCAGGTGCAGAAAAACGCCCGTCCCTCCCTGACCAGCGTTTCGCAGGCGACGCGATACGCCGCGAACCGGGCGCTCTGGTCGTAAGGTCGATGCGGGCCGCCGACATCGGGCCCCTCGTCCCAACCGAGACCGGCCCAGCGCAAGTCCTCGAGTGCCGCGGCGGCAAACTCGGGCCGACAGCGCTGCGGATCGATGTCCTCGTTGCGAAAGATCAGGGTCCCGCCCGCCGACCGCGCTCGTTGCCAGGCAGTGCGAAAGGTGACGAAGTGGCCGAGGTGCAGAAAACCCGTCGGTGTGGGCGCGATGCGTCCGCGATATCCCCCGCCCTGCCCGTCGCTGCTCATGTGGGTAAACCCGATGTGAAATCCCGGCCCACGCGGCGACGCCAATCTGCACCCCGCCGCGGCAATCAAGTCGCCCGACGCGCCGCCGATGCCCCGAGTCGGCGGCTCCGCGTCGAGGCGGACACCACGAGACCATCGCCTCACCCGCGTGTCTCCATCGACGCCGGACAACAGTCTCGACGCCCTC
>JACSRI010000191.1 GCA_014879845.1 Opitutaceae bacterium | reverse complement strand
GCGGATGGCATCCTTGATCCGGGCGAGACTCTTCGGCCTCACCCGACGGAGGATGCGATTCCGTCCCCGGCTTCGAGATCCATACCCTTCGAAGCGACTGCGGCCGATACGTTCCGGCCTTCCAGGCACTTCGCAATCGCATGATCTCCTCTTCGAGATGGTTCCCGAACGCCTCGACCGTCATCCCGTCCACGCCCGGGGCGCCGCCGTTGCGCGAGACCCGGGCGAAGGCTGCCCGCAGAGTCTTCTCGGCGAAGACCTCGTCGTGCAGCCAGTACCAACGTCCTCCTTCTGGCCCTCCACGGCGGAGGGTTTCCAACATGCGATCCGTCCACACGACGCGTTCCACCCACCCAAACGGGCCGGCTTCTCCCGGTAGCACAGCCCTCGCGGGCACTTCGGCCGGGTAGCGCTTCGCGTCATGCGGCATGCGCGCATCCACCTTCCTGGCGTCCTTCGCTCCCCCGGCTTTCACCGGCTTCCTCACTACTACGACGCCTCTGCCGTCTGCACGCCCGACCTGCGCCGGCGCTGTCGCGTGCAGACTTCCCCATTCCACGCACGTCACCTTCCAGACGTCCCGCCGTCAACCACCTCGTGACCATCGCGCATCCCTTGACCGGCTACCCATCGTGGTGCGCGCTACCACTCGTTCGAGTGTTGGCTTCGCCTGTACCCGCCAGCTCGCCTGATCACGCGGCCGAATCACGTTCGTCCTCCTGCGGGCCATCCGTTCTCCTCCCCCTGCTCTCCACGTCACCTCGCGGCTTCGCAGTTGGGTTCGGATACCAGGCCGGAGAGCCTCTGCCTGGACGGGGACTCTCACCCCATTGATGTCGTGCGCTGCTGGGCGCACGGGTGCGGGGGCGGAGCCCCCGCCTCCCGTGGCCGCGTCGCGCGAGATCGACTCGCGAGGTTGCCCCAGGATCGGCGATCTCCGCTCGACCCGAGGCTGGGGTACCCCCTCCGCATGGCGGCGCTCGAACTCGTTCGGCGAGAGATACCCGATCGAGGAGTGTCGCCTCTTGGTGTTATACCATGCCTCGATCCAGGAGAAGACCGCAGGCTCCGCCTCGGCCGGTGTCTGGAAGCGTGTTCGATCCAGTAGCTCGCACTCGAGCGTGGCGAAGAAGCTCTCGGCCATCGCGTTGTCATAGGCATCGCCGACGCTGCCCATCGACGGCCGCACCCCGAGCTCCTCGCAGCGACGGCCGAAGGCGAGCGAGGTGTACTGGCAACCTTGGTCCGAGTGATGGATCACCGTCTTGGGCTTGCGCTGCAGGGCCGCCATCTCGAGCGCCGCGAGCATGAGCTCCGTGCGCAGCCGCGTCGCCATCGCCCATCCCACGACCTTGCGGCTGAAGACGTCGAGCACCATGGCGAGGAAGAGGAACCCCGCCACGGTCGGGATGTACGTCGCGTCCGCGACCCAAAGCTGGTTCGGTCCCGTGGCCTCGAACCGGCGCTCCACGAGGTCCGGCGCCGGCCGAGCCTTCTCGTCCCGCTGCGTCGTGACGACGAACCGCCGCCGCGTAATGCCCCGCAGCCCCGCCTGCCGCATGAGCCGGGCCACCCGGTCGCGGCCGACCGAAACGCCCTGGTCCACGAGCTCCCAGTGGACCCGCACCACGCCGTACGATTCGCGCGACGCCACATGGATCGCCCGGATCTTCCGCAGCAGCGCGGCATCCTCCTGCGCCCGCGCCGAAGGCGATCGCTTGCACCACGCGTAGTAGCCGCTGGTGGAGACCTCCAGCACGCGGCACATCGTGGCAATTCGGTGTTGGGCCTGGTGAGCGCTCACGAATTCGAAGATCCGGACGGGATCTTCCCGGTCTCCCGCGCGAACCAGGCCGCGGCTTTTGAAAGGATCGCCCGCTCCTCACGGAGATGTATTCGTTCGGCGAACCGCGTAGCTGACAGCGCGGCGCTGGGCTGCGAGGCTGGCGGGCGATGTCAGCCGAGCTGGCCGAGCGAGATCTGGCGGAAGGGGTTGTCGGCGAGGAGCTGCTGAGTGCGCTCCTGCTGGAGCGTCTGGTTCCAGTGCAGGGGCGAGAGCTCGAGCACGCGCTGCTGGCCCCAGCCGGGCAGCAGGCAGAGCAGATCGCGCAGGTAGCCCCACGGCTCGATGCCGTGCATCTGGCAGCTGGCGAGCAGCGACACGAAGGTGGTGTTGGCCTCGGCGCCCTCGTCGCTGCCGAGGAAGACCCAGTTCTTGCGGCCGATGGCCTGCCTTCGGAGCTGGAGCTCGCTGCCGTTGTTGTGGAGCGGGAGACGGGCGTCTTCGAGGAAGCGCTCGAGGGCCTTGCGCTGGTTGATCGCGTAGCCGACGGCCTTCGCGATCGGCGTGTTCTCGAGCACCTGCTCCTGCTGCGCCACGCACCACGCGAAGAACCTCTCGACGAGAGGCTTCGCGCGCTCCGCGCGCACGGCCGCGCGTTTGGTTCGCGCGGCATCGCCGAGCGTGCGCTCGATCTCGAAGAGCCCGCGGATGTACGCCAGGGCCTCTCGCGACCGCTCTGGCTCCGAGCCGAGCGCCTTGAAGAAGTACCTGCGGCAGTGCGCCCAGCATCCCACCTCGACCACGCGGCCGCCGGCGTAGAGATGGTCGTAGACGGCATGGGCATCGGCCACGAGGTAGCCCTCGTAGCCCGCGAGCATCCGGTCCACGGCCGCGCTGTCGTGCTTCCTCGAGTAGCGGTAGAGCACGTGGCGCTCGGGCGCGACGACGACCCAGAAGTGTGCCGCCCGGCAGCGCTCCCGGGCCTGCACCAGGACGCCCGTGGCGTCGGTGCACAGGTAGGGCGCCGTGAGCGCATCCTCCCACATGGCGTCGACGACCGTGCGCGCCAGGGGCGTGAGCTCCTCGTGCCAGCCGCACAGCGTCGAGCGGGCCAGCTCGAGGCCCTCGCGGGCATAGACGGCCTCGAGCCGGTGGAGCGGCAAGTGGTCCTGCCAGCGCCGGACGATCGTGTCGGCCAGCAGGCCCGGCCCGGCGAGCCCGCGCCGCACCGGGAGCTCGGGCGGCTCGGCCGTGAGGACCTCGGTGCGCGGGCTCGCCCCCCGATCGGCCCGCACGAACTTCGGCCGCCGGATGCGCACGGCGACGAGCGAGGCCGGGCGGCGCTCGACGACCTCGCTCACCTCCTCGCCGATCTTCACGAAGGCGTCGAGGCCGAGGCGCTTCACCTCGTCGGGGAGGATCTCGATCTCGACGCGGGGCAAGTTCTCGGGCAGCGGCTTTCGGCCCGTGGGCTTGCGCCGGGTGTGCGGGGCGATCTCCTGCACCGCCGGGGGCGCCTCGGTCGGCTCGGGCTTGCCGAGCAGGGTGGCCAGGAGCTGGAGCGTGAGCTGCGCCTGGTCGGGCGGGAGCTTCTCGGCCTTCTGGCCGAGAAGCCCGCGCTCGAGCTTCTGGTTGATCTCGAGCATCTCGAGGTAGAGCGTGCGGAAGCGCTCGCGCTCCTGCTCGAGCCGCGCGACCTGCTCGCACAGCGCCTCGACACGCGCCTCGAGCGTTACGATCGGTTCGCCTTGCGTGCTGCTGATTTTGCCCGGCTCCACGCGGCCGACTCTACTAGCGTCACACTATGGTGTCAAGCGATGGAGCGCAGTCGCTGCCGCCGTGCGACGCCGGCCAGCAGACGCGCGAGCTCCGCGCCATCGATGCGAAGCGACGCGCCGCTTCCTCCACCTCCCTGCGGCACTTCGAACCGTGCGCGGTGAAGCCGCTTGTAGAGCAGGCAGTAGCCGTTGCGGTCCCACCAGAGACACTTGAAGCGGTCGGCGCGCCGGTTCAGGAAGCAGAACAGCGCGCCGCTCTGCGGCTCCTCGCCGAGCACCTGGCGCACGGAGAGCGCGAGGCCGTCGAAGGACCGCCGCAGATCGACAGGCTCGCGGCACACGAAGATGCGCACCGAGGCCGGGATCACGACCGTGCTCCCACCACTGCGAGCACCCGCCGCAGCGTCTCGGGATCGAAGCCGTCGGGCACGCGCACGGTGACGTCCGCAACCTGAAGCTCGATCGTGCGGCCTGCCTCGCCGGGGCGACCCGGCTGCGCGAGCTCGATGAACGCGAGGCCGGGCGCCGGCGACGCCTTCTTCGCCTCACCGCGCCCGCGCCGCTGCCAGCGCCAGCTCACCAGCGTGTTGGGGTTGATGCCCGCCCGTGCGGCGTAGGCGCGCGAGGACACCCCGCTCGCCTCCCACGCCCGCACGTGCTCCTCTCGCTCGGCCTGCGTCGCTCGTGTCTTCGTCATGGCCGAGAGATCTACGCCCTCGCATCGCCCCCGTCAGCCACGCGGTTCGCCGGACGGATACA
>JACSRI010000194.1 GCA_014879845.1 Opitutaceae bacterium | reverse complement strand
CGCGGCCGTCGTCGCGGAAGGCCACGCCGACCAGGCCATCCGGTGTGCGCGGCAGGCCGCGGATGGAGATGCGCGCCTTCGCCGGCTTGCCGCGATCCTTGCGCTCGGCGGGAGGCTCGATCGAGTGGGCGAGGGAGTTGCGGGCGAGCTGGATGAGCACGTCGCGCACGAGGTCCTTGCGGTTGAGCGCGACTGTGTTGAGCGCGTAGGCGTCGATCTGCAGCTCGGCCTCCTTGCCCAGTTCCTTCGAGACCTTGCGCACGAGTTCGCGCAGGCCGTCGGCGACGACGGTGACCTCGGGCAGGCCCGCGTGCGCGGAGCCGGACTGGCGCATGGCCGAGAGCTTCTTGCGCAGTTCGTTGAGGTCGGCGAGGTCGGCGCGCATGCCGGCCTGCGCCACCACGATGGCGAGGAAGTCGTCGCCGCCGAGCGCGGGACGCTCGAGCAGCTCGGAGATCTTGCTCTCAAACGCCTCGGCCGCGCGCTGGAAGTAGTCGAGGCGCAGGTAGCAGGCGTTGCCCTTGACGTTGTGCACGCTGCGGAAGACGGCGTTGAGGCGGTCGCGCAGCGCGGTGACGCGCTGGCCCGTGGCGCCGGCGAAGTCCTCGGCGCGCAGGGTCTGGTTGATGGTGTTGAGCTCGGTCTCGACGAGCTTGCAGAAGGTCTCCAGCTCGGACGGATCGATGTGCAGGATGCCGAAGAGGATCTCGAGCTGGCGCTGCTTATTCTTCTCCGACTCGATCAGCTTGCGCTCCAGTTCGACCTGCTGCGTCACGTCGCGGACCGTCACGAAGAGGCGCACGACCTTCTTGTCCTCGACGATGCGGCGGAAGTTGAAACCCAGATACCGGTTGTCGAAGCCGCCCTTGCCGTTGGAGAAGCTCACTTCGATGTCCTTGAGCGGGTTCACCTGCAGCACGGCGCGCTCCTTGCGGCGGGGATCGAAGAGCAGCGCGAAGTAGTCCTTCGTCACATTGTACATCTTCTCCGAGAGCACGCGCTGGAGCAGATTGAGCAGGTTCGCCCCGGCGAGTTGTTCCTGGCGCAGGATGCCGTTGAGCGCCTTGGAGTGGTGCACGCCGATGGTGAAGTTCTGGTCGAGCAGGAGCAGGCCCTCCTGGACGGTGTCCATGATGAGGTCGGTCTCGTGCTTGGCCGTGGCCAGTTCGTCGGCCTGGGTCTCGACCTGCTCGTGCACGACCTTGAGGTTGGCGAGCGTGGTCTCGGCGTGCTGCCGCAGGCGCCGCATGCGCGACCAGATGAAGAAGCCCGGCAGCATGACGAGCGCGATGGAGTCCACGGCGATGAAGAGCGTGCGCGGGCCCTCGGCCGCGCGCATCAGGCTCTCGGCCGAGATCTCGGCGCGCGCCGCGAGGTCGTTCATGAGCTGCACCAGGCGCGGATGCGCGCCCAGCGCCGAGTCGATGGCCGTGCGCAGGGCGGAGGTCGGCGGTGTCCGTGCCGTCACGTCCTGCAGGCGCGCCTGCAGCGGCATCCACAGGTCGAGAGCCTCGCGCGTGATGCGGTGCTCCTCCTCGTCGTTGCTCCGTGCGATGTAGGTTTCCCGGCCGTCCATCGCCGCCACGCGGCCGCCGCCGTCGAAGGCCCGGAGCGCATCGTTGTAGCGTGCGACGGTCGCGGCCAGGGCGGCGCGCTCGTCCGCGGTGTCGTCACCGGCCTGCGAGACGCGCTCGTAGACGAGAAGCTCGCGTACGATCTGCTCGACCACGCCCGGCTGGCTCGCCGCCGCGGCGATGCGGGCACCGGCGTCGCGCGTGGACTTTCGGGCGTCCCGCGAGATGGATACGAGCATGAACGTCGCGTAGACGATGATCGCCGCGAGGGAGGCGTAGACGCCGATGTTGAAGAGGAGTTTCGATGCCGGCTGCGGCCGGGCTTGCCCGTTCACGGGCATGACGGTGGATGTCTGCATGGCAGAAATGTCGGGGGAGGTCGGCTGCACGCTCCATCGGGTGCCGTGGAGGAAAACCGAGAGAATGGGGCGTTCTTGACCAGACTTTGCCGGGGCATGGAGGAAATCCCATCGGGAGTCTTCGCGGCCCGATCGTGAAATTGTTGCCAAACGGCCGGGGTGGTCGGGGAAAAGTCCGGAGGGGCCGGTCGCGCGAATTCCGGTCGCCTCGGAAGCCGGGAGCGTGGATACGAGACGAGATGACCGGGGAGGAAGAAGCCAACCAGGAGGCAGGGCTCGCGTCGCCGGCCGGCACCGCCGCACCGCGCGGCGGGGGCGTGACCGTGCGCGTGCTCGGCGCGCTCGCGCTCTCACACGGGATCAACGATGCGCTTCAGGCGCTGCTGCCGGCGGTCTATCCGTTGTTGAAGTCCTCCTACGGCCTGACCTTCGCGCAGGTCGGCATGATCACCTTCGCGTTCCAGGTGTCGGGCTCGCTCCTGCAGCCGGTCATCGGCAACTTCACCGACCGGCGTCCGCTCCCGTTTTCACTCGCGTTGGGGATGGGCGTCACCCTGGGCGGGCTCATGCTCCTGGCCTTGGCTGCGAGTTATGGCGCGATCGTGACCGCGGCCGCCATGGTGGGGACGGGTTCGGCCATCTTTCATCCGGAGGCATCGCGTCTCGCGCGCCTGGCCTCCGGCGGGCGCCACGGGTTTGCCCAGTCGGTCTTCCAGGTCGGCGGCAATCTCGGGTCGGCGCTCGGTCCGGTGCTCGCGGCCGCCGTGGTCATGTCGCGCGGGCAGGGGCACCTGGCGTGGTTTTCCCTGCTCGCGCTGGCGGGTATCGGCGTGCTCGGATGCGTCGGCGTGTGGTACCGGCGGCACCTGGCCGAGATCCGTCGCCGCGCCCCGGGTACGCCGGTCCGGCCTCCCAACCCGTATCCGCCCGGACATACCGCGTTCGCCCTGGGCGTGCTCGGTGTGCTCGTCTTCTCGAAGTTCTTCTACACGACGAGCCTCTCGAGTTTCTACACGTTCTACCTCATGCACCGGTTCGGCGTCTCGGCGCAGGAGGCGCAGTACTACCTCGCCGTCTACCTCGGGGCGTTTGCGGTCGGCACGTTCGCCGGTGGGCCGGCGGGCGACCGGTGGGGGCGCAAGCTCGTGATCTGGATCTCCATCCTCGGTGCGGCGCCCTTCACGCTCGCGCTGCCGCACGTGCCGAGCCTGGCGGGGGTGGTCGTGTTGACGGTGGTCATCGGCTTGGTGCTCGCCTCGGCGTTTTCGGCGATCCTCGTGTTCGCCCAGGAGCTGATGCCGGGGCGCGTGGGTTTGGTCGCCGGGCTCTTCTTCGGTTTCGCCTTCGGCATGGCGGGGATCGGCTCGGCCGTGCTCGGGCGGCTGGCCGACCATACGAGCCTGGACTTTGTCTTCCACCTGTGCGCGTGGCTGCCGCTGATCGGCGCCTTCACGGTGCTTCTCCCTGATGTCGAGGGGCGCCGCGCCCGGACCGCGGGCTGAAGCGACGAAAGGCCGACACGGCGCGGCAGTTCGATTGCACGGCGAGGGCGGACGCGTTAGCACCGGGGCCATGTCGGGTGAACATGACATCGCGCAACTCGTGCAGTCCCTGGCGCCCACGCTGGACGAGGGCGACTACGTGTTTGCCACGGGCACGGCGATCGAGGTGGCGCGGATTTCGCAGCAGTTGGGAATCTTTCGCGAGTCAGAAGGGATCTCGGTTATCTGTCATCCGGACGAGGCGGCGAAGGCCGGACTGCGACGCAGCGGTTTGTTTCGGCGGATCACCCTGAACGTACATTCGTCGCTCGAAGCCGTCGGGCTGACCGCGCACGTCTCCCGGGTTCTCGCGGTCGAGGGGATCGCATGCAACGTCGTCGCGGGCTACTTTCACGACCACCTGTTTGTTCCCGCGGGTCGGGCCGACGACGCCCTCGTGGCACTGCGGCAGCTGGGCAAGCGAGGGCACTCCGGGGCGCGTGCGGGAACGGCACCGTGAAGCCTGTCGAGTCCGACCGCCGTTCGTGCGTCGAGGTGAGACGCGTACGTGCGGCCGGCGTGGGTGGAGGAGGGCGGCGTCCTTTCCGCGTTGACCTGAGGGGGCCTGTTATTTCGAGTTCGAAATAATGGTCTCCGAACCGAAGGCGCACCCGGGCAACACGCTCCTGGACGACCTGCCGTTTCATCTCGCGCGTGTCGGTCTCAGCTTTCGCCGCTTCAACGAACGGACGCTGCGCTCCGTGGGCCTCAAGTCCCAGGCGCCCGGCATGGCCAGCGTGGTGCACGCGTTGCGCGAGCAGGACGACTGCCCCGTCAGCAGCCTCGTGGAGCGAACCCACCTGCCGAATGGCACGCTCACCGGGCTGCTCGACACCCTGGAGCACGAGGGCTGTGTGCAACGCACCCGCGACGCCGCGGACCGGCGCTCCTGGCGTGTGCGCCTGACCGCGAAGGGCCGCCGCCTCGGCGCCAAACTCGAGGAGCGGCATCGCGTGGTGATGGAGATCCTCGACCAGGCGCTGTCCGGCGCGGAGACAGCCGCGCTCAAGCGCCTGCTCGCGCGCGTCACCGAGCAAATGCGCGCGCACGACACCTGAGCGCCGACCGTGCCATCGGCGATCATCGCGCCCCTCGCGGAGGCGTGCCGCGCGATGGAACAGAGCCGCGACACACCAGCCCCGCCGAACTTTCCCAACCACCCCCGGATCATCGACTCGCCATGAAGTTTCCCCGCATCGCCCCGGTCACCGCGCTCCTGCTCGCCGCCCTCGCCGGCCAAGGCTCCATCGGAGCGCCCCAGAAGTTTAGCTACGCCGTCGACCTCCCGGCGGCCGATGTCTCGGCCGACGAGGTCGCGAGGATGGATGCCCTGCTGCAGTCGTTCGTCGATGGGCAGAAGGTGAACTGCGCCGTCGGCTTCGTCGCCCGCGGAGGCGACGTGATCTACAAGAAGGCGTTCGGTTGGAAGGACGTCGAGGGGCGCGTGCCGGCCACCGTCGACGACTACTACGTGCTCTTCTCCCAGACGAAGGCGATCACGACGGTCGCGTTCATGACGCTCGTCGAGCAGGGACTGGTCGCGATCGATGATCCGGTCGCGAAGTATTTCCCGGAGATTCCTGATCGCGTGGTCACGGCCGTCCACGCGGACGGCACCTATGAGACGCGCCCGGTGAAGTCGCCCATGACCTTCGTGCACCTGATGAGCCACACCTCCGGGCTCGGCGCGGGACTGGTGCGCGACATCAAGCGGGCCGAGGGGCGAGGCGGAGACGCGCCCGCCGGTTTCGGTGGCGCGATTCCGAATCCGCCACCCGCGGGTCAGCACACCGGCGGCGGCGACTTTCAGGCGAAGTATCTCGAGGAAGAGATGCGCGCGCTGGCCAGATATCCGCTCGGCTTCGATCCTGGCACCCAGTGGGAATATCACATCAGCACCAACATGCTCGGCTACCTGATCGAGCGGATCTCCGGCAAGCCGTTGCGCGAGTACGTGAAGGAAAAGGTGCTGCTGCCGCTCGGCATGAACGACACGGACTGGTATTACGAGCCCGCCGCCCTCGGCCGCTTCGTGAAACCTTACCGCGTGGCCGACGGGAAACTCGTGCCCGGCTCACACCTCTACGCCGAGGGCACGGTCGCCGCCCGGCAAACCTACGCGGAGGGCGCGATCGGCCTGAACGGGCCGATCGAGGACTACGCGCGGTTCTGCCAGATGTTGCTCAACAAGGGCGAATTCAACGGCCGTCGCATCCTGAAGGCGGAGACGGTCGAACTCATGACCACGATCAATCGACTGCCCGCGAACGACGGCGCGGACGGTGGCGCATTTCAGTTCGGGCTCGGCTTCGAGTTGCACCGCGAAAAGAAGCCAGTGCCGGCCGTGTCCGATTCCGCTTTCGCGTGGGGAGGGATGTTCGGCACCGGCTACATCGTCGATCCTGGCCACGACCTGATCGCCCTGTTCTACATCAACATGTATGGCGCGGAGCCGGTGTATCCGAAGTTCCTCGACCAGGCGTATCGTCTGGCCAGCGTGGAGGCCGGTCCGGGTGCGAACCCCGCGGTGGCGGCGGGCCGGGGCGAGTCCGCCACGGTCGTCCTCGAGGGCGGCGGCACGGGCCCGTTTCCGGCCGTCGTCACGGAAGATGCCGGCCTGCCGGGCATGACGATCTATCGACCGGGCGATCTGGCACCCTTTGGCGGCGATCGGAAATTGCCTGTTCTCCTCTGGGGGAACGGCGCCTGCGCCAACACCACCTTTGAGCACCGGAACTTCCTCAACGAGATCGCCTCGCACGGCTATGTCGTGCTCGGCGTCGGTTTGCTGAGCGAACTCGAGCAGCGCGGCGAGCCGTCGCGCCAGCCCACGAGCTCCGCGCAGCTCCTCGCCGCGCTCGACTGGATCGTGGCGGAAGACGCGTCTGCCCGCAGTGTCTTCGCCGGAAAGATCGACGCGGCCAAGGTGGCCGCGATGGGCATGTCCTGTGGTGGGCTGCAGGCCATCGAGATCTCCGGCGACGCACGCATCAGCACGACGATCGTGTGCAACAGCGGTGTGCTGCCGACACCTTCGCCGATGAAGCTGATGCCGGCGCTCACCAAGGCGGATCTGTTGAAGTTTCACGCCCCGGTGCTCTACATCATGGGCGGACCATCCGACATCGCCTACGCCAATGCGATGGACGATTTCGCGCGCGTCGAGCACGTGCCGATCGTCATGACCAACCTCGATGTCGGCCACGGCGGCACCTATCAGCAACCACACGGCGGCGAGTTCACGCGCGTCGCGCTGGCCTGGCTCGACTGGCAGCTGAAGGGCCGGCAGGAGGCATCCTCGATGTTCCTCGGCGAGGACAGCGTGCTGCGTCGCGACCCGAAGTGGACGATCGAGGTGAAAAACTTCCCGCCCCTGTGATGACCACCGTTCTGCGCAACCTATGAAAACGCTCCCGCTCATTTTCTACGTCTGTCTGGGCGTGCTCGCGAGCCTGCGCGGGCCGCTGCGCGCCGCCGCCGGCGAGCGTGCCGAGAAGCCGGAGGCTTTGCTGACGGAATTTGTCTACGACGCCGTGGTCGAGATCGGCGCCCCGGTCGAGGTCGGCGATACGCCTTCCGGCCGTCGGCGCTATATCCCCATCCTCGGGGGGACGTTTGAGGGCGAGTCCATGCGCGGCGTGGTCCTGCCCGGCGGCGCCGACTGGCAGACCGAGCGGCGCGACGGCGTGACCGAGGTGGACGCCTTGTATTCGATGAGGTGCGACGATGGGACCGTGATCATCGTGCGCAACCGCGGCGTGATTGCCGAGGGCGGTCGGTATCTGCGCACCTCACCGCGCTTCGAGGTGCCGGACGGACCGCACGCCTGGCTCGCGCGCACGCAGTTCCTCGGTTCCATCGCCGCCGGACCGAGACCCGGCACAGTCACGATCCGGGTGTTCCGCGTGCTCTGAGAGCTGCGGCCGCGGGACGCTGTCGTCCCGCTGGCGCTGCTGTTTCAGGTCCGGCTCGTCATGCGCCTTGCGGAGCGCGACCGGTGCATCCGACCCCATGGCCGGATGCACCGGAGCTGATCAGCCGCTGCCCAGCGCCTTGTGCAGGACGACGAACTGCGTGGCGATGCCGGCCTCGGTGCGGGCGAGTTCATCCTCGAGTTCCGCCAGTGCGCGCTCGGAGTCGAGCACGGTCTGGAAGTCGGACTGCCCTTCGCGGTATTCGAGCTGGGCCAGCTCGACTGCCCGCCGTGCCTGGGCGGCGCCTTCCTGCAGCTCGCGGCGCCGGGTCTGCTCGCGCAGGTAGGAGGTCATCGCCGTCTCCGACTCCTCGAGACCGACGAGCACGGCGCGCTCCCAGCGCACGAAGGCCTGTTCGACGCGCGCGTTCTGCGCCTCCACGCGGCGGCGCAGGCGGGCGCCGTCGAAGAAATTCCAGCGCACCGACGGACCGACGCCGAACAACTCGCTGCCCGAGCGGAACAGGTCAGAGCTGTCGCCCGCTGCCACGCCGATCGAACCCGCCAGCGCGAGCCGCGGGTAGAGGTCGCCCACGGCCACGCCGACACGCGCGTGCTCGGCGGCGAGGGCCCGCTCGGCGCGGCGGATGTCGGGCCGATTGCGCACGACGTCGGCGGGTACTCCGATCGCCGCCGTGACCGGGGGCACCGGAATGGCCCGCGAGGCGTCCAGTTCGCCCGACAACGTTCCGGGCGCCACGCCGACCAGCACCGCGAGACGATTCTCCGCCGCGCGCTCGCCGGCCTCCATCGTTGGCACGCGCGAGCGTGTCACCGCGACATTGGTCGAAGCTTGGGCGAGATCACGCGCACTGACGAATCCCGCGTCGTACCGGGCCTGCACGAGCGCGAGCGTCTGCTCCTGCAGTTCCACGTTCGTGCGCGCGATCGCGACACGGCGCTGGAAGGCGCGCAGTTCGACGTAGTTGAGCGCCGTCTCCGCCGCCACCGCGAGGAAGACGCCGCGCGTGTCCTCGGCGGTGGCCGCGAGATCGGCGTCGGCCGCCTCGACGGCGCGGCGCACACGTCCCCACAGGTCGAGTTCCCACGAAGCGTCCAGCCCCGCCGTGTAGAGATCGGTGTCGCCGGGCGCTTGCGAGCCGAACGGCGTGTACTCGCTCTCGCGCATGCGTCGGTAACCCGCCGCGGCGTCCACAGTCGGAAAACGGTCCGCGGCACTCACGCCCCGGAGGGCGCGGGCCTCGCGCAGGCGGGCCATGGCTTCGCGCCGGTCCGGCCCTTGTTCCATGGCGCGCGTGATCAGGTGATCGAGCACCGGGTCCTCCAGCGCCTGCCACCAGCGCAGGCTTTCGGGCGAAGTGCTGCTGAACCGCGCGTCCTCGGCCTCGCGCCAGGTGTTGCCCACGCTGGCGGTCGGCGCTTGGTAGTCGGGCCCCACGGAACTGCAGCCCGCGAGGGCGATCACGGCGGACAGGCCTGTCGTGATGAAGGCGATACGAGTCGTGTTCATGCGAGGTCCCCCGCGGTGCGAACGATGCCGCTGACCGGAAGCAGGGCCGGCGCCGGCGTTTCCACACGTTCCGCCGCGTGCGCCGTCCGGTGCTGCGCCGCAATGAGCGCATAGAACACCGGCACGACGAACAGCGTGAACAGCGTGCCGACGATCATCCCCGCGACGAGGATGATGCCGATGCTGTTGCGCGCCTCCGCGCCCGGACCGCTGACGAGCACGAGCGGGAAGTGCCCGAACACCGTGGCCGCCGAGGTCATGAGCACGGGCCGCAGGCGCGTGAGTGAGGCCTCGCGCAGCGCCGCCAGCTTGGCGTAGCCGCGTTCCTGCAGTGTGTTGGCGAACTCCACGATGAGGATGCCGTTCTTGGCGATCAGGCCCACGAGCGTGATCAGGCCGACCTGCGAGTAGATGTTGATCGTCGTCAGGTCGAGGAAGCTGAAGACCAGCGCCCCCGAGATCGCGAGCGGCACCGAGCCGAAGAGCACGATGAGCGGATCGCGGAAGCTGTGGAACTGCGCCGCGAGCACGAGGTAGATCAGGATCACCGCCAGTCCGAGCGTGCCTGTGAGGGTCGAGCCCTCGTGGCGGATCTGGCGCGATTCGCCCGCGTGATCGAGCTGGATGAGCGTGCCCCCGGCCGCGCGCGCGGCGTCTTCGAGGACGCGAAGCGCCTCCTCCTTGGTCACCCCGGGCTGCACGCCGCCGAACACACGCACGGCATTGCGCTGTTGGAAACGGTTGAGTGAGCGCGGCGCCGTGCTGGTCTCGATCTCAGTGAAGGTCGAGACCGGCACGAGGGCGCCGTCGGAGGTCTTGATCTTGAGATCGAGCAACGGTCCGACCGACGCACGGTCGTCGTCACCCACCTGCGGGATCACCTTGTAGCTGCGGTCGTGGTGGTTGAAGCGGTTGACGTAGGCGCCGCCCAGCAACGTGCCCAACTCCTGGCCCACGCCCGCGAGATCGAGACCGAGGTCGGCCACGCGCTCGCGGTCGAGCACCACGCGCGCCTGCGGCAGGTCGATCTTCAGGTCCGTATCCACATAGAGGAACTTGCCGCTCGCCCAGCCGGCGCCGACGACGGCCTGGGTGATCTCGAGCATCTGCTCGGGCGGTGCATCCCCCTTCAGGATCAACTCGACGTCATACTGCCCCGGCGTGGGCAGCGGCGGATCGAGGCGCGGAAACACCCGCACGCCCGGCACCTGCGAGACGGCGCCGAAGAGCTCGCCGTACATCTCCTCGGTCGAGCGGCCGCGATCCTTCCAATACTTGGCCGCCATGCCGCCGAACCCACCCCAGGGTGCGGTGAGCGACCACATGAACTCGGCCTCGGGAAACGCGGTCACCGCCTTGACCACGTCGAGCGAATGCCGGTGCGTGGCCGCGAGCGTGGAATCCGGCGCGGCTTCGAAGAACAGGCTGATGTGGCTCTGGTCCTCGACCGGCGCCAGTTCCTTGCGCGACATCGTATAGAGCGGCCAGGCGGCGACCATGATCAACAGCGCCGCGGCCACGATGGCCCAGCGGATCTGCAGCGCGCCGTCGAGCAGCCGGCCATACGTGCGGCTGACGTGGTCGAAGCCGCGGTTGATCAGCGCCGTGAGCCGGCCCTCGCGTCCCTGCGGATGCACGAAGCGCGAGCTCATCACCGGCGAGAGCGTGACGGCGACCAGGCCGGATACGACGACGGCCGCGGCGAGCGTGATCGCGAATTCCCGGAAGAGCGACCCGGTGAGCCCGCCCTGAAACGCGATCGGCGTGTAGACCGTCGCGAGCGTGATGGTCATCGCGATGATCGGGCCAACGAGCTCGCGCGCTCCGGCCATCGCGGCCTCGACCCGCGATTTGCCGAGGCGCACGTGGCGCTCGATGTTTTCCACCACCACGATGGCGTCGTCGACCACGAGGCCGACCGACAGAACGATGGCGAGGATGGTCAGCAGGTTCAGGCTGAAGCCCAGCAGGTACATCACCAGCGCGGCGCCGATGAGCGAGACCGGCATCGCCACCAGCGGCACGAGCGCGGTGCGGATCGAGCCCATGAAGAGAAACACCGCGAGGCCGACGATCAGGATCGTCTCGACGAGCGTCTTCGAGATCTCCTCGAGCGCGTCGCGCATGAAGAGCGTGCCGTCCCAGACCAGCCGCATGTCGACGTCGGCTGGCAGGGTGGGGCGGATACGGTCCATCTCCGCGCGCAGGGCGGCGGCGACGTCGAGTTCGTTCGAGCCGACGAGCGGCCAGATGCCGAGGTAGACGCCCTCGGTGCTGTTGCGCTTGGCGATCATGTCCGCCTCCTCGGCGCCGAGTTCCACGCGCGCCACGTCGCTCAGGCGCACGAGCGCGCCGCCGCGATCGGCCACGATCAGGTCGGAGAACTCCTCCACCGTGCGCAGGTCGGTGTTGGCGAGCAGGTTCACCTGCACGAGGTTGCCCTTGGTCTGGCCGACGGCGGCGAGGTAGTTGTTGCGGCGCAGCGCGGCGTGCACGTCGCCGGGCGACAGGTTGACTGCAGCGAGCCGGTCGGGATCGATCCAGACGCGCATCGCGATCTGACGTCCGCCCTCGATCGTCACGCGCTGCACCCCGGGCAGGGTCGAGAGCTGCGGCTGGAGCGTGCGGGCGAGCCAGTCGGTGATCTCCGGGACCGAACGCTCACTCGAGGCAAAGCTCAGGTAGAACGTGCCGTAGGGCCGGTCCGCGCGCTGGATCTCCACCATGGGCGGCTCGGCCTCGCCCGGCAGCTCCGAGCGCACCTGCTGCAGGCGCGCGGTCACCTCGGCGAGCGCGGCGGTGCTGCTGTGGTTGAGCTTGAGCCGGACGGTCACCGTGCTGACGCCGGCGCGGCTGGACGACTCGATGTGGTCAACGCCGCTGATGGCCGAGACGGCGCGTTCGATCGGCGTGGTGAGGAACCCGCGCACGGTCTCGGCGCTGGCGCCGGTGTAGACCGTCGTGATGATGACCGAGGAACTCTCGATCTGCGGGTACTGCTGGACCGGCAGCGTCGACAGCGCGCGCCATCCGACGAGGACGACGACGAGGTTGACGACGATGGCGAGCACAGGGTGCTTGATGAAGATGTCCGTGAATGAGCGCATGACAGCGATGCTCCGGGTGTGGTGGATTGGGTTGGGATCGCTCCGGATCACGGGCCGCCGTGGGCGGCGAGTTCGCTCCCGCCGGTGATGGCCACGAGCACGGACTCACGAAGCTTGAACGAGCCGGCGGCGGCGACGCGCTCGCCCGCGGCCAGGCCCTCGTGGATGAGGACCTCGTCGCCGGTGAGCGAACCGGTGCGCACGCGGCGCGCCTGGGCGCGGGTGCGGCCCTCGGCGTCGGTCACGATCACGAACACCTGGTCGCCGGCCGGCCCGCGGCGCAGCGCGCTGGCCGGGATGGCGACCAGCCGCTGTTCCGGCCCGGTCGGCACCTGCACGCGCACGGAGGCGCCGGGCGACGGCGCGACGGTCGCGTCGTCGATGCGGGCGCGGACCGTGGCGTTGCGCGTGGACGGATCGACGCGTGCGTCGATCGCCACCACGCGTGCGACGAGCGGCGCCTCCTTCGAGCGCGTCACGATATCGACCGTATCCCCGATCTGGAGATCGGCCGCCACCTGCTGGGCCACGGAGAAGTCCACGTGCACGGCGTCATCGACGCCCTGGAGCGAGGTCAGAATCGTGCCGGCCTCGAGGAACTGCCCCGGGTGCACATCGGCGAGGCCGACGCGGGCGCGGAACGGCGCGCGGATCGTCTTGCGCTCGATCACGGCCTTCTCGCTGGCGATGCGCGCGAGGGCGACATCGCGCTCGGCGATCGCGCGTTCCACATCGGATTGTGGTGCGGCGCGCTCGCGGGCGAGACGTTCCACGCGGCGGAGCGACGTGGCGGCGAGTTCGGCCTGCGCCTCGAGGGCGCGCAGTTCGGCTTCCTCGACCGCGACGTCGAGGGCGACGAGCAGGTCGCCCTTCTCCACGATCGCTCCGGGCGTGAGGTGCACGTCGCGGACGGTGCCGGCGAGTTCATTGCGCAGCGTGATCGAGCGCAGGGCGAGCACGGTGCCGATCGAGGTCGAGGTGCGGCGGTAGTCGCGCGACGTCGCGACGGCGGCCGAGATCACCTCCGACGGTTCGGGTTGCTGGGCGGACGCGGCCTGGTTGCGGGCGTCGGCCGACTTCTTCCAGGCGGCGAGCGAGGCGCCCGCGCCGAGGACGACGAGCAGAAGGGTGAGGGATGAGATGACGGTCTTGCGGTTCATGGTGGGGGGACTCCTGAAGATCAGACGAGGGCGCGAAAGCGCGGGTGCGGTTGGCGGATCGGTGTGGCGGGACGGCGGCGGACCACGCGCGACGCGAGGGCGTTCGCGCGCAGGGCGCCTGCTCTCCCGACGTTCGAGCCGGAGTGGTTTGGACTGATGCGGTGGACAAGGCCGCCAACCGGCGGCCGAGGGTGGGTGATGAGGGATGTCATGGGTCGGATGTGGGTGAGCTGCGCGGGGCAGCGATGGTGAGGCCGCGGCCTTTGCTCGTCGCATGCCAGCGGCGCCATGTGGTTGTTTCGATGTGCGCAAGATGCTGCCGGTCATGAGTATCCAGACATGCGATGCGCCGATCGGACGGTCAGACGGGCGCAACGAAATTTCGCTGAGAACGAAAACCCGTTGTGCGAAAAACGAGCCGTCGTGGTTGCGGCGCGGCGAAACCCGTACCTCGTGTCGGGCATGCAAAGCCCGGCCATTCAGACGGATCGTCCCCCGCCGCCCCGCCAGCCCGAGAACGCGCCGACGCGGTCGCGTCCGCCCGAGGTCGAGAGCCGCGACTCCTTCTACCGCACCGTCCTGGAAAGCCTGGCGGAGGGCGTCCTCATCACTGACCCGGAGAATCGCATTTTCTACGCCAATGGCGTGGTCACTGACATCACCGGTTATCGACCGGAGGAACTGCTCGGCTCGGATCTCTATCAGGTCCTCTTCAGCGCACCGCCGCGCAAGGTCGAGCCCGACCAGGAGTGTTCGACCTGCGCGGAGGTGGAGCTGCGCCGCAAGGACGGCCACATGGGCTGGGTCTACCTCCGCACGACGGCCTACCGCAACGAGGCCGGCGAGGTCGCCGGCACGATCATGGCGATGAGCTGTATTCATCAGCTCAAGACGCTAGAGCTCGAGAACGAGGTCCTGCAGGAGGAGGTGCGCAAGCACTTCGGCTCGATCATCGGCGAGAGCCCCGCCCTCCGGAAGGTGATCTCGCAGATCGCCACCGTGGCGCCGACCGAGGCCACGGTGTTGATCCTCGGCGAGTCGGGCACGGGCAAGGAACTCGTCGCGCATGCGATCCACGAACGCAGCGACCGCAAGGGCCGTCCACTCGTGCGCGTGAACTGCGCCTCGATCCCGAAGGAGCTCTTCGAAAGCGAGTTCTTCGGCCACGTGCGCGGGGCGTTCACCAGCGCGGTGCGCGACCGCGTGGGCCGCTTCGAACTCGCCGACCGCGGCACGCTTTTCCTCGACGAGGTCGGCGAGATCCCGCTCGACCTGCAGGGCAAGCTCCTGCGCGTGCTGCAGGAGGGGCAGTTCGAACGCCTGGGCGACGAGCGCACGCGCACCGTTGACGTGCGTATCATCGCCGCGACCAACCGCGACCTGCTGGCCGAGGCGCGCGCCGGGAGGTTCCGCCTCGATCTCTACTACCGGCTCAGCGTCTTCCCGATCGATGTGCCGCCGCTGCGCGATCGCATCGAGGACGTGCGCCCGCTCGCCGAGGCGTTCACGCGCGACGCCGCCGTGCGCCTGGCCATGCCCGTGCCGCGCCTCACCCGCACCAACCTGCGCGACCTCGAGCAGTACGACTGGCCGGGCAACGTGCGCGAACTGCAGAACGTGATCGAGCGCGCGGTCATCCTGGCCAAGGACGGCCGCCTCGAGTTCGACCTGCCGCAGCGCCCGCGCGAGGGCGGCTGGGGGCGTGCCACCGTTGCGCGCCAGAGCGCCGCCGCGCCCGCAAGCGACGACATCCCTTCGCTCGACGAACTCGTCGTGCGCGAGCGCGAGATCGTCTCCGCCGCGCTCGAGCGCTGTGGCGGCAAGATCTACGGTGCCGACGGCGCGGCCGCCTTGCTCAAGGTCAAGCCGACCACGCTCGTCTCGATGGCCAAGCGTCTTGGCCTCGCGCGGTCGCGGTGAGCGGCGGGCGCGACGTGGAGAGGATCGCGCGCCGACGCGATCCTCGATCGGCGTCAGATCCACCAACGCGGGCCCGGCGTGTTACGGTCCGGTAGAATCGTGCGACCGCAGGAGCCGTGACTCGGATTGATGTCGTCGTGAGGTGGATGCGCTGCGCAGCGTCCTTGGCGCAACATCCCGTCTTCCTGCTGTGGAACTCTTCATCATCGATGCGATCGGCCCGTTCTTCCGGGGCGTGGACCATCGGCGGATCAACTGGTCCAAAATTCCGTTCACGCATCTTGCGACAGCGGGAGCCGCGCGCGAGACGCAGTGGGCGCAGGTTCGGGCCGACTTCGAGACGCTCGTCCGCCGCGTCGCTGCGATCGGCTACAACGCGATCACGCTCGACGATGTCGCCCACCTGGCCGACCACGCGTGGTTCGAGCCGGAGGTGCGGGAGCGTGGTGCGGTCCTCCGCGAGGAGTTCCGGCGCCTCTTCGCCATCGCGCGCCGGCATGGGCTGAAGGTCCTCATCACCTCCGACTATCTCACCACCACGGAGGCGATCGACGCGCGCCTGCGCCACGACCCGCGTGCGGCGCGCGTGTGGTTTCGCGAGCTGATCGACGGCTTTCTTGCCGCGTTCCCCGAGGTGGACGGCGTGATCCTGCGCATCGGCGAAAGCGATGGGCATGATGTCACCGACCCGCTGCGCAGCCGACTCATGATCCGTTCCGCAGGCGAAGTGCGTGAGTTGCTGCGAACCGTCCTGCCGGTCTTCGAGCAGCACCGGCGCATGCTCATCTTTCGCACGTGGACGGTCGGGGCCTACCTCATCGGCGATCTCATCTGGCATCGAGGTCGCCTGGCGCAGGCCTTTGACGGCATCACGTCGCCGGCATTGGTCGTCTCGATGAAGTATGGTGAGTCGGACTTCTTTCGCTACCTTCCGCTCAATCGACACTTCTTCCGCATCGACCTGCCCAAGATCGTGGAGTTTCAGGCGCGGCGCGAATACGAGGGGGCGGGTGAATTCCCCTCGTTTGTCGGCTGGGAGTGCGAGCAGTACGAGCGACAGCTGCGCACCGCGGGCAACGTCGTTGGCTTCTCCGTGTGGTGTCAGACCGGCGGGTGGCATGCGTTTCGCCGGCTGGCCTTCCTGCAGCCCGAGGCCGTGTGGATCGAGCTCAACGTCGCCGTTCTCATGCGCGTGCTGCGCCATCGCGAGAGTGTGGAGCAGGCGGTGAGCGGATGGTTCGGTGCCGACCGCGCGGCGTTTGCGCTCGAGCTGCTTCGCCGCAGCGACGCCGTCATCCGCGAGCTGTTCTACATCGAGGAGTTCGCGCGGCAGAAGTTGTTCTTTCGACGCGTGCGCATCCCGCCGCTCCTCCACGTCTTCTGGGATTGCCTCTTCATCAACGACGCCGCCCGGCGGGTGCTCGGTCACTTCGTGCGCGATCCCGAGGCGGCCCTCCGCGCCGGCGAGGCGGCGTTCGAGAACTTCCCGCGCATGCGTGAACTCGCGGAGCGCCTGGCGCTCCCGGTCGAGGACATCGAGTTCATGGAGGACACCGGCCGCCTCCTGCTTCTGGCGCGCCGCTACTTCTTTCTCCCCGCACGGGCCGATCTTGAGGCGGAGATCCTCGCTGCGAAGGCCGCCTACAAGTCGCGCTGGCCGCGCACGCGTCGCCAGCGCTACCGGATTCGCACATCGTTCGAGCCGTTTCAACTCCGCGGTCGCACGAGTCGATGGTTGTTCTCGCTCCTGATCCGTCGCCAGCGCGGGTATCGCACGGTCCTTGACCACCTGCTCACGCTGCGGGTGCTCTCGTGGATCTACCGGCTGTTCCGCGTGAGCCGTGGAAAGTCCCTGCCGAAGTTCATCCGCAAGACCGCGATGGGCGTGGACGCACTGTTTCGCTGACATCGTGCGGGCCTTGCTGCCGTCTCGCGCCGGAGCACATGGCGGGTGCGGCGCCGCGGCGTGCGGATCCGGTTTGGTCCGCCGTATGTGGGGTGTGCAAACTGACGGTGGCGAAGGTCGCCGGCGCTGGCGGTGATCCCGCGCACTGTGCGATCGTCAGGCCGACATCGCGCGCGGTCACGACAATCGCAGGGTTGGGTCTGACTCCGGGCGACGCGGAGATCGGCGATGCCACCGTGGTCGATCGCGGTTCACGGCCGAAGGCGGCACTCGAGTCATCTTGCGCCGTCTAGGGTTGGCCGCGCAAGGCGGCCTCGATCGCGGCGACGTCGATCCTGCCCATGTGCATCATCGCTGCGAAGGCGCGCTTGGCCACGTCGCCGCCTTGGTCCATCGCTTCGGTGAGCACGCGCGGAGTGATCTGCCAGGAGATGCCCCACTTGTCTCGGCACCAGCCGCACGCGCTTTCCGCGCCGCCGTTGCTGACGATCGCGGTCCAGTAGCGGTCGGTTTCCGCCTGGTCCTCGGTCGCGATCTGGAACGAGAACGCCTCGCTGTGCCTGAAGGCGTCGCCGCCGTTCAAGCCGATGCAGGGGACGCCGCAGACGGTGAACTCGACGACCAGGACGTGGCCGGCTTGGCCACCGGGATAGTCCGTGGGTGCCCGATGGATCGTGCCGACTTTGCTGTTCGGAAAAGTCCGGGCGTAGAAATGCGCGGCATCTTCCGCATCGTGATTGTACCAGAGACAGATGGTGTTCTTGTTCATGCGTAGGGCTCTCGCGTTGTTTTGGAGGCATTGCGCGGCGCTGGCGTTGGGGGTGTGTCCGCGACACGGTTCCGCACGCGTCAGCCCCGCTGCATGGATAACGAACGACGGAGGCCGATCCGGACAGGCCGGACGTGTCTTGCCGCCGCGCGAGATGTCGAGGTTGCGCCCCTGCGGCTGGCTGCGGCGCGCCGCTTCGCCGGAGCAGGGTATTGGTGAATCCAGCGCGCAAGTGATACCACGTTTCCACGAGCCTCGGTTCCCGGGCTCTTCGGCAAGTCGCGCCTCCGCGGTGGCTCGAAAGCCCACCAAATGACCCCACTCCGGCCAAACCCCGCCGCTCGCGAAATACGCGCTATCCCTTTGACCCCGAACGCAAAAGGCCGACTTCTCGCGAAGTCGGCCTCTAGGAAAATGGCGGGATGGACGGGACTCGAACCCGCGGCCTTCTGCGTGACAGGCAGACGCTCTAACCAGCTGAGCTACCACCCCGTGAGGTGAGAAGCGGCGAAGAAAATGTGCCGTGGGTGCGCTCGTCAAGCGCCTATTCGGACGAATTTGAACGAAATCTCGGCGGACCGCCGGCCCGGCTTTCCAGCTTTGACTCTTTTCCGCCGTTGATAACGTGTTTTGCCCATGCACGCGCCTGCCAGATCTCATGCCCTCGGAGGACTCGTGGCCGTGCTGATGGTCCTCGTCCCGGCTCTCGCCTCGGCACAGGAGGGCTCGGTCTTTGATCGCCCCGCGCCGGCGGCGGCGGTGGCCAGCACTGGCGATGGCGACCTCGCCGCACTCCAACTGAGCGGGGTGTCGTCCCTCGGCGGACAGCGCATGTTCAACTTCGTCGATCCACGCAGCAACAAGAGCTTCTGGGTCCCGCTCAACGGCTCCGCCAACGGTTTCGAAGTCACGGCCTACGACGAGAAGACGATCACCGCCACCGTGACCCGCAACGGTCAGTCGCGGGAGGTGCCGCTCCGCCAGGTGCAGATCGCTTCGATGCCGTCCGCGGTTCCTGCGCCGGCGCCCGTCTCCGTGCCCGCCCGGCCGCCCGGCAGCCCGCCGATGGCCGTGGTCCGCACGGCCGACGGTGGAGAGATCGTCAATCCCAAGACCCCGCAGGAGATCGCCCAGGCCGAGATGGAGGCACGCATGATGGTGAGCGATCTGCTCGAGATCTCCATGCAGGAGCGCGCGCGCCAGAAGGCCCTGCGCGAGGCGCAGCAGAAGCAACAGCAACCGGGCACGCCGCCCGCTCCGGCGACGACCCACTGAGCAGGTCCGCCCGGGGGGCGTCAGGTGCGGCCGGGGCCCGGCACTCCGCTGGTCAACGCGCGGCGTAGATGATCGCCACGGTTTCGCGCTGACTTCGCGCACCGGCCGGCTACACGTCCCGGGTCGCGCATGAACCCCGCCCCCGACACTGCCGCGCGGCCGGCCGCCGCCCCTGCGCGCGCCCGGCGGTTCCGGTCGGACACGCTCGCCTACGCCCTGGTCGCGCAGGCCGTGGTGCTGCTCGTGGCTGTGTTCATGGTCGTGATACGGCCGCTCCTGCGCACCGAGCCGCAGTTTACCGGGGGCGCACCGGTGCACCTGCCGCAGCGCGAACTCGAGCACCGCGCGGCGGTGGCCGAGTGGGAGCAGTCGGCCGGCGTCGCGCCTCCGCTGGAAAGACTGGCCACGGCCGCGCTGCTCCCGCCCGAGCTTCCCGCGCTCCCGAAGGTGCCGCGCATGGAAGGCGCGGCGACCGAGCCGGTGGACTACCTCGCGCGCGACGCCCAGGCGCTGCTCGCGCAGTCGGGGTTGCACGGCGCGGTCGGCGGTCTTCGCAGCGTCGCCTCCGCCGCCGCCTTCTTCGGGGTGGAGGCGAGCGGCGAGCGCATCGTGATCGTTGTGAACACCTCCGTCTCCGTGCGCAACAAGGCCCAGCGGCGCGGCGTGCCGTGGTCGCGCATCCAGGAAGAGGTGACACGCGTGATCGACGGCCTCGACGGCGCGACGCTTTTCTCCGTGGTGCAGTTCAGCCAGGGCGTGCGCGTCTTCCCGGAGTCGCTCGCTCCCGCCACCGCGGGCAACCGCGACGCCATGCGCGCGTGGGTGCGCGAGGAGCTGCGGGGCAACCCGCCGGTCGACGCGACGGCGGCGCGCTTCGGACACGAGGCGGCCTTTGACGCCGCCCTCGCGCTCGATCCCGACGTGGTCTTCCTCGTGACCGATGGGGTGCTGGACCGCCGCGAGGTGCGCGGAGGCCGCGTCGTTTATCCGGAGATCCCCTACGGCGTCCTTCTCGATTCAGTCCGCGAGGCGCGGCGCGGCAGCCGGCGCCGCATCCAGGTGCACGTGATCGGTTTCGAGATGCGTCCCGGCGATGCCGGGGGCATGCGCGCGCTCGCCGACGAGTTTGGCGGTCAACTCAGGCAATTCTAGCGCACCTCGGGCGGTGCGCCCGCGGCCGACGTGGTGCGGTCGGGCGACGTCGTGGTCGCGCTCCACGCCGCCGCCTGGATGCACGCCTGCCGCCACGCCGCAGTTTCGCCGGGGATCCCGTGGGATTCGAGATGGCGCATGATCGTGGGTTCGTCGGGCTCGACGACCGCATGGCGCGGGTCGGCCGGCAGGTCGGGCCGGACGAGGCGCGCCAGGTGCCAGCAGGCCCACGCGCGGGCGCTGCGTTGTGCGCGCCGCGGCTCGCGCACGCGGTCGGCCAGATGCTGGTAGTGGATACGTGGATTCCCGATGAAGACCCCCGCCGGGGTGTGCGCGATCATCCAGGCCAGCGCCGCATAGGGCAGTGGGTACGTCGCCAGCGCCGGTTCGTCGCCCCGCAGGTCCGCGAGCAGGCCGCGGTCGGCCGCGAGGATCGCACGAGCCGCGTGCCCGCGCGTCCACAGATACTGCGCGTAGACGAGGCAGCGGTGAAA
>JACSRI010000039.1 GCA_014879845.1 Opitutaceae bacterium | reverse complement strand
TATCGCGCGGTGAAGGTGGTGAACAAGGCGCGCTTTGCCGACGAGCGACCGTTCCTGCGCGAGCTCGACGGGATCACGCGGTTCCAGCGCTCGGTCGGCGACCAGCCACGCCAGCTTGCGCTCATGCACGTCGGGCGCCTCGAGCCGCAGGGGATTTTCTATTACGTGATGGAGCTGGCCGACGACGTCGAGGCCGGCACGGAGATCGACCCGGAGAAGTACCAGCCGCTCACGCTCAAGGCCCTGCACGAGCGCCGCCCGGTGCTCCCGGCCGCCGAGGTGATCCGCATCGGCAGCGAACTCGCGCGCTCGCTCCAGGGCCTGCACGCGGCCGGCCTGATCCACCGCGACGTCAAGCCCTCGAACATCATCTTCGTCGCGGGCGTGCCCAAGCTCGCGGACATCGGGCTGGTCTCGTCCTCCGACCACACCCTCACCTCGCTCGGCACGCCCGGCTACTCGCCGCCGGAGGGTGCGGGAACGCTGCGCGCCGACATTTATTCGCTCGGCAAGATCCTCTACCAGCTGGCCACGGGGCTCAACACCGACGAATTCCCGCGGCTGCCGACCGGCGTGCAGGAGCGCGAGGACGTGCGCGCGCTGCTCGAGCTCAACGAGGTCTTCCTCAAGGCATGCCAGCCGAATCCGCAGGACCGATACGCCAGCGCGCAGGAGATGCTCGACGACCTGATGCTGCTGCACGCCGGCCGCTCGGTGCGCGAGCTCCAGGCGGTCCGGGCCCGTCTGCACACGCTCGGTCGCGCCGTCCTCTGGCTCGGGGCGGCCGCCGCGGTCGTGATCGCCGTGCTCGGGGTGAGGGATTACGTCGCCACCCGCGCACTCGCCGAACTGGAGCGGAAGGCACGCGTTGCCGCCGAGGGCGAGGAACGTCTCGCGCGTTATGCAGGTGATCTCGCGCTCGCCCAGTTCGCCCTCGCCGAGCGCGACCTCGGCCAGGCGCGCGCCGCTCTCCGTCGCCACCTGCCGGGCCCGAATGAGGCCGACCTGCGCGGGCCGGAGTGGTATGCGCTCTGGCACGACGCCGACGGCGACGACGTCCGAACCTGGGGCGGGCCGGGCGTGCCGACCCTGGCGGGGCTGGGCGTGACCCGCGACGCCGGCACGCTGGTGTCGGTCGAGCAGGGTGATGCCAACGAGCTCGTCGTCTGGGACGCGGCCACCGGTCTGCGCCGTGTCCTCGCGCGCGGTGTGCGCGATCTGGGAGGGTTCTCCGCCGACCAGCACAGGGTCCTCGTCGGTCGTCTCGACCGGACCATCGCGTGGATCGATCTCGCGAGCGGCGCCGCGACCGCGATCCCTGAATTGGGTGGACGACTCGGGCCTCTGTCCCGCGACGGGCGACGAGCCGTCGTCGGAGAGATCCGGGAGGGTACCGTCACCGAGACGCTTTGGGAACTCGAGCCCTCCGTGCGCGAACTCGCGCGATGGTCGCTCGACGAGGTGGCGCCGCAGGCCACCGTCACGGACCTGGCGCTCGATGCTGACGGCGACCTGCTCGCCGAGGCCACGCTGTGGCTCGAGGCCCAGGAACGGCGCTACGACCTGCGCGTCGTCGATCCGATCTCAAGGCACGTGCGGTTTGTCCGACGCGACCTGGGTCGCGTGGAGGCGCTGGCATTTTCCGAGGATGGTGCCTGGCTTGCGGTCGGCCGCAGCGGCGAACCGGTGCTCGTCCTCGACGCGGAAACCGGCGCGACACGGCACAGCTTCGCCGGCCACGTCGGGGTCGTGCGGTCGGTGCGTTTTCTGCCCGACGGGACCGGATTGGTTTCGGTCGGGGAGGACCAGAGCGTGCGGTTCTGGCCGCTGACCGGCGCCGCGGGCTCGCCGCGCGTGTGGCGCGGTCACGAGGCAGCTGTGCTCGGTGTGATCGTGCTCGATCGGGCGCGCGTCTTCACCTGCGGCGCCGACGGTACGATCCGTCAATGGTCGGCGGAGGCGCCCCCGCGGGTCGCGCGTCGCGAAGGATTCTGGGCGGCGGCGCTCGGCGATTTCATCCCGATCGATACGGGCTCGCACCTGCTCATCACGACACGCGAGGGATCGATCGCCCGCCTCGATGCGAACTCGTTTGCATCCGTGGGTGCGAGCCTGCCCGCGTTCCATCCGCTGTCGGTGATCAATGGCCGGCTGCGCGCGCTCGACTCGGGCAACCGGCTGGTCGAGATCGATCTCGATCGGGGTGGAGTGCGCGAGCGCGGACTCGCCCCGGGGACCTCGGTGCGGGGCACGGCGATCCGCGTCGATCCGTCCGGCCGGCGGGCCGCGCTGTGCTTTCGCGATGGCTCGGTGGAGGTGTGGGACCTTGATGCGGCGACTCGTCGACCGATCGAGCCTGTCCATCCGGTCACCGCGTGGGATGCACTGCTCTCGACGGAGCGACCGGAGGTGGTCGTGGGATACAAGGATGGCAGCCTTGTGCGCTGGGATATCGCCACGGCGAAGGTCCTGCAGCGGCGAGGCGACGATGGTGTCGCGGTGACGTCCATCGCACCGGCGGCGGCGGTCGGCGACGTGCTCATCGGCCGGCAGGATGGGCGACTCAGTATCGTCGACGCGGAGACACTCCTCGTGCGGCGCGAAGTGCGCGCGCACACTCGTGCGATCCACGACATGCTCGTCGACCCGGAGTCGGGGCGGCTCTTCACTGGCGGGGCGGATGGCTTCGTGATCGTGTGGACGTACCCGGGGCTGCGGATGCTCGCCGTGTTGCAGCCGGACGCAGGGGACGACGCGGGTGCGTCGTTCGATCGCATCTACCGCCTGAGGTTGTCGCCGGATCGCGCGACGCTCCTGGCCATGACCGATCGGGGTGTCCTGCGGCGCTGGCGCCTGCGCTGAGCGCGGTCGCGACGCATCCGTTCGTGAGATCCGTCGGATCGAACGACGCCAAGCTCAGGGATACCGGTCGTCGTCGCCGGGGCCGGTGCCCAGGCCCGGTCCGAGTTCCGGCGTGATTTCGATCACGGCAGCCGTGGCTTTCAGCGTGAACGTCGCGCCCATGGGAATCCGCATCGTCGCGCCGGTCCGCAGGGTCTTCTTCCGACCGGGTCGGAGCGTGACGTCGCACGGGCCCAGCAGCGCCCGCAGGGTGAGGCGGTCCAGCGTGCGAATCGTGTGGTCAGCGTGGCTCAGCGACGCGACCGTCACCAGATGCGTGGCTGATTGGCGGGTCGTGTGCATGACCACTTGGCCGTCGCCGAAGACTTTCACTTCGTGCTTCGAGCCGGTGTAGACGAGGTTTTGCGCGGATCTGCTCATGGGCGGCTGTGAGTTCGCAGAAGGCTGACGGGAGGCTAGAGGATGGTTGCGTTGAGGAGCTTGAGCGTGAGGCCGATATCGGTGGCGTAGGCGCAGGAAGCCTGCGCGGGCACGTTCCAGAAATCGTGTCGCTCTCCGCCCCAGAGCAGAGCGATGGGACGACGGTCTTCATCGTTGGTCACGATGAGTTTTCCGCTATCGCCCGGGGCTGCGAACGGCTGGTCGCCCGAACCGAGAACCAGGTAGTCGGTGGCGGACCAGTCCTGTGTATCCAGATCGTTGCGCCAGAGATAGCCGTAGGCCATGATGTGCCCCTCCTGGCGAGCGAGGGTCTGGCCGACTCCCACCACGGACATGCCGATCGGACCCATCGTGTCGAGGTCGAGTTCGTAGGGACGACCGAGCCGGCGGACCCCGTACACGCCGGCTCGAACGGTTTTGGCGGACGCGGGCGAGAGTTCGATCAGGCCGAGATCCACGCGATGCCGCGCGCCACCGAGGTAGCCCTCGAGGTCGCCGTCCGACTCCGTCGGCGGGGCGAATGCGATCGAGCGCAGCGTCGAGCCGAGCACCGAGGCGCGGCCACCGTTGTTGTAGACGCGGGTGCCGGCGAAACCGGCCACGTGATAGTTCGTAAGCACGCCGAGGCGGCGCCTTGGGCGCGGGCCCTGAGAAGGGGCATCCACGCCGCCATCCTCGATGCGCACCACGCACCCGGCCGTGCCCTTGGTGCCGCCGGCTTCGATCGGCAGGCCGCCGATCACGCCGAGATCCTTTTCATGCAGGTCGCGCCAGATCCTCTCGTTGGCCAAAGAGAAGTTTCCCGTGTCGATCGGTTCGTCCGGGGCGTCGCCCACCATCACATCCGACGCGCATTCCAGTCCGTCCGGTCCGACGAAACGCTCGGGGACGATCCACTTGGGATCGAGCGAGGCGTAGGGAATCTTCTCCCTCACGAACACGAGGATCGCCGGGATGCGTTGGCCGTCGCGCTCCTCGAAGCGTTGTTCCTGTTCGTTGTACTTGTAGCCCACGGCCGTGCCGAGGCAGCCGGGCAGTTCCCTGAAGTAGCGCGCGTTGTCGCGTTGATTGCGGATGCGGAGCAGG
>JACSRI010000090.1 GCA_014879845.1 Opitutaceae bacterium | reverse complement strand
GCGACGATCCCGCGCTCGCGACATGGTTCGCGCGCGAACAGGCTTTTGATCGCGCCTTCGCCGAGACTGCGCAGTCCGCACCCGTACCGGCCGACCTGCGCGCCTCGATCTTCGCCGCCGTGGAACAGTCCACCGGCCGCACGTCGACGCGCCGCGAGGAACCCGCGCGTCGCTGGCTGGTCCAGCGTCCGCTCGCGACTGTTTTCGCCGCGCTGGCCGCGGCCGCCAGCATCGCCCTGCTCGCGGTGCTTGTCTGGCCCCGCCCCGGCCGCGTCGTCGCGCTCGACGACCTCATCGCCGCCGCGCTCGCCCAGCCGCCCGCCGAAGTCGACGCCCGCGAACTCGCCGGGCGCCCGCTCGCCGACGTGCGCGACTGGCTCGCGAGCCGCTCGGCGCCCGTGCCGAGCGAAATCCCGCCGGCCCTCGCCGCGCTGCCGACCGATGGAGCCGCCGTGGTTGTCCTCCACGGGGTGACCAGCTCCGTCGTGACCTTCGAGGCCCGCGGGTTCGCGCGCGCGGCCGACGAGATCTCCGCGACGCGCGACCGCCGGCTCGCGCTCTTCACGCTGCCGCGCCAGTCGTGCTCGACGGCCGGCATCACGCGCCAGCCGATCGTGCGCGAGCAGGCCGGACACACCGTCGCGGTTTGGCGCGACGCGACCTCGGTCTATGTGCTCGCGGTCGATGCGCCGGCCGAGGACCTGCGTCGTTTCCTGCGAGCCGGGGGATTTCAGGTGACACACGCGGACCCGCAGCCTGGCGCGGTCCGGGGGCCGGCCGACGCGAGCTGAATGGACCCGCGCCCGCTCATTCCGCCGCCGGCGGGTCGCGGCGCGCGTGCTCCTCGTCGAGATCGCGGATCTGCTCGATGATCGCGGCCAGGCGCCGGCCGGTCGGCGTGAGCGCGTACTCGACATGCAGGATCCGACCCGGGACCTCGCTGCGCGTGATCAGGCCGAAGTCGAGGAGCTTGCGGATCCGCTCGCCCAGCACCTTGGTCGAGATGCCGGGGATGAATCGCTCGAGGCGGCCGGGCCGGGTCACGCCGCGGGCGATGGCGGCCAGGACGGCGGCCGACCACTTGCAGCCCACGACGTCTTCGAGCCGTCGATACGACGCCCGCTCACCGAGCGAGAGGACCACCGTCTTGCGTTTCATCGCCGGCAGAGTAGCGCGTCCCGGCCGCGATGCACGAGGGAACAAAACGGTGCCCGCTCACCGGATCGTGCCCTCTGCCGCAACCCGCGGGCTTCGGGCATAGTGGTGGCGCCACGGCGGCCTCGCCTCGAGCGCCGCACGTGGGACAGCGAAGACCAACACCACAACCACCCACCACACCCAGGAAACACCATGAAATCCACCGCCACGTTCTACCATGCCGGTTGCCCGGTTTGCGTCACCGCCGAGCGCCAGCTCACGACCGCGCTCGATCCCGCCCGCTTTGAGGTCGAGGTCGTGCACTTGGGCCAGGCCCGCCACCGTCTCGCCGAGGCGGAGCGAGCCGGAGTCAAATCGGTCCCTGCCCTCGTCCTCGGCGGCACCGTGCTGCACATCAACCATGGCGCCGATGTCGCTGCGCTGCGCTGAGCCCGTCCCGCCACGCGTGTGGATCGGTGCGTGATGCCCGTCCCACGCTAGTCGACGCCACACCCGCCACCCGTCCCCGGAGGCGGGTGTTTTTCTGGGCTCGCGCCGTTCCCGCGACCCGGCACGGTTTTCGTCGCGACCGCTGGGACGGCGCCGACCGCTCTCCATTCTCGCGCCCATGGAATCACCCACGCCCACCCGACCTGCGCACCAGCCTGACCGGAGGCCGCGGCGCCGACGCGTGCCGTCGGGGATCGCCGCTGCTTACGTCATCGGATTCGGGAGTGTCTTCGCGCTGCTCGTGCTCGAGTTCCTCGATCTTGATGGCCTGCTCGACCATCTCCCGCCGGGCCTGCTTCTCCTCTGGATGGTGAGCGTCGCGGTGTCGCTCGCTCTCGTCGCGATCGACCTCGTGCTCACGCGCCTCGATCGGCGCAGCCGGAGAAGGCACGGCCCAGGGTATTGACCGCGGCGTCTCGCAGTTGCGCGCCACGCCCGGGTCGTACACCGTCCGCGCCCATGACCGACGATGAGCTGCGCGGACTGATCGACGACGCGACCTTTGACTTCACCCTGGGCGAGACCGATAGCGCCCTGGCCAAGCTCGCGCGCGCCACCGAGGCCGTACCGGCGAGTTTCGAGGCCTGGCACGCCACAGCCGAGATCCTGTTCAGCGCGCGCCGGTTCGACGACGCCCTCGCCGCGGCCGAGAAGGCGCACGCGCTCCGGCCCGACGACATCTTCATCAACACCAGCCTCTCGCGCATCTGGATGGAACGCGGGGACAAGCCCAAAGCCGAGCACTTTGGCACCCGCGCGCGCGTCCTGGGTTGGAAGGATCAGCTCAAGGGCGGATAGTCGGCCGGACCACTCGAATTTCCGTCTCTGGGACCCCGTCTGTGACCGGATTGACACCCCCAAGGCCGCCGTTCATACGGACGTTTTCCCATGGAGAAACCCACATACACGCTGGAGTTTGAGAAACCCCTGCGCGACCTCGGCCGACAGCTGGATTCCCTGCATCAGCTCTCGATCGAGAACAACGTCGACGTCTCCCGGGAGATCGCGGCCATCGAACAGAAGATCGCGGCGACCAAGAAGACCATCTATTCCGAACTCTCCGCCTGGCAGCGCGTGCAGATCGCACGTCACCCGAAGCGGCCCTACACCCTCGATTTCGTCGAGCGGATCTTCAAGGACTTCCAGGAACTGCACGGCGATCGTCTCTACAGCGACGACCGCTCCATGGTCGGCGGCACCGCCATGCTCGACGGCCAGGCCGTGATGGTCATCGGTCAGCAGAAGGGCCGTGACACGAAGGAAAATATCCTGCGCAACTTCGGCATGCCCCACCCCGAGGGCTACCGCAAGGCGATGCGCCTCATGCGCATGGGCGAAAAGTTTGGCCTGCCCATCATCACGTTCGTCGACACCCCCGGCGCGTTCCCCGGCATCGGCGCCGAAGAGCGTCATGTGGCCGAGGCCATCGCGGTCAACCTCCGCGAAATGGCCGTCCTCAAGGTGCCGATCATCACGGTCATCCTCGGCGAAGGCGGCTCGGGCGGCGCCCTCGGCATCGCCGTGGCCGACCGCGTGCTGATTTTCGAGAACGCCTACTACTCGGTCATCTCGCCCGAAGGCTGCGCGGCCATCTTGTGGAAGGACCGCGCCTCCGCCCCGCGCGCCGCCGAGGCGCTCAAGCTCGGCTCGGCCAGCCTGCAGAAGTTTGGCATCGTCGACGAGATCGTGGACGAGCCCTTCGGTGGCAACCACACCGACTACGACAAGGCCGCGGCCGCCCTCAAGTACGCGATCACCCGACACCTGAACGATCTGCGTGGCCTCTCCGTCGAGGAACTGACGAACGGTCGCTACGACCGCTTCCGCAAGCTCGGGGTCTTCGAGCAGCAGGCGGTGGCGAAAGTGGGAGCCGAATAGTCGGCACGGCAGCCGAGCGAGGAAAGCGAGGGCACGCCCGCGACGCGCCGTCGGCCACGGGGAGGAGATCCAGGACGGCGGACTCGGTGAAGCTCGAGGGATTTCGTGCGACCTTGGTGTCCGCGTCTTCCCCCTACCTGCAGTCAATTCAGATTTGGTGGCCGAACTTGATCGCCGATAGCCCGGATAGCACGAAGTCAGTCGACTGAGTCGGGCGTGTTGCCGAGAAGGCCTTCCCCTGACGGATGAATCGATTGAAACGCGCATGAGCTTCAGGACCTGCGCCCAGCCGTGTCATCGGTGGTTCCGTCGCCACCTACCTGGATCAATCCGGCAACCCCAGCAGATGCACGATCGCCGCGGTCGTCTTGTCGATCGCGCCGCGGTTGGCGGCGTGCCAGCTCGCGCAGGCGCGGGCCATCGTCTCGCGCTCGTCCGGTGAACGCAGGAGCTGCAGCGCGACGGCGCTGAGTTCCTCGGGGTCGTGCACGACCCGCGCGGCACCGCTCATGACCAGGCCGGCGACGATCTCGCGGAAGTTCGACATGCCCGGGCCGAAGAGCACGGGCTTTTCCAGGATGGCGGCCTCGACCGGCGTCTGGCCCTGGTCGTGCGGCGGCAGGCTCTTGCCGACGAAAACGAGATCGGCGAGCTGCGTGATCTTGCGTAGTTCGCCGGTCGTGTCGCCCACGGCCACGTCGACAACGCCGGGCGCCGCGCCGGCCGAGCGCAGGTGAAAGCGCAGTCCGCTCGCGCGCAGGAGCGTCGCGAGTTCGTCGCGACGCTCGGCGTGACGCGGCACGAGCACGAGCGAGCACGCCACGCCGGCGGCGCGCACGCGCTGGAGCGTCTCGAGAAGGGCGGCCTCCTCGCCCGGCCAGGTCGAGG